>JAGSHF010000237.1 GCA_023954685.1 Flavobacteriaceae bacterium
TGAAGTTATAAGATCTATTTTTTTTAGTTCATTAACATCATTTATAGATAGATACTTAACACTACTTAATTTTATACTCAAAGCACGTTTAATACGTCTACCTCCTGAATCTGACATGCCTCTCCAATTCTTGAAAGAATCAGAAATCAGAGCATATGTAGGTATCGTTGTTATTGTTTTATCAAAGTTTTGAACCTTAACCGTAGCTAAATTAATTTCAACAACATCACCATCTGCACCGTATTTAACAAAGGTAATCCAATCACCAATGCGTACCATATCATTAATAGACACCTGTATACTCGCCACAAAACCAAGAATGGTATCCTTAAAAATTAATAGGATTACTGCAGACGCCGTTCCCATACCCACCAAAAACCTTTGAATAGGAATCCCTGTTACAATAGCAAATACCAAAATAAGACCAACAACCCAAGCAAAAATCATAAAGACTTGAATATAACTGTCTATAGGTTTGTCTTTAAAATTTGGTATTGTTTTGAGATAATCTTTTATAGAGTTCAATAAACTTCTAACAATCCATAAAGTTAAAATAACAGCGGCTGCCTGAACTAAAATAGTGACTTCATCAAAAACAGTTCGGAAATCAGTGAAAACAATAGGAGTAAATTTTCCAATTAGCATTAATGGCACAATATGAGAAATATTACGCGGTAATTTATTGGCTATTAAGATGTCATCAAAATCGGTATTCGTTTTAGAAGCTATTTGCGCAGAAATGATTAAAATTATCTTTCTTATGATGGTTTCAATGATGTAAATTGTCAATGCAGCTAATAAAAACAAAACCAACATGTTTAAAATCTTTGCAGTGCTTATAGCCGTGCCAGATTCAATCAAGTAATCGTATATTAAATGTTTTAATCTATCCATTTTTGCTAGGCTTTAAGTACATTTTGTCAATATAAAAGGTTCCGAAGGGGATCAAAGAAGCGGCCAATACTTTAATAAAAGTAGATCGATTCCATTTTAATTCAGGACGTAACATGATGGCAAAAATTATGTAGACTATAAAGAGTATGCCATGTGGCATCCCTAACATCTTAACATATTGTGGGTCATCAGCAAAGTATTTAATAGGTGTGGCGATACCTAATAGTAGGATATAAGAAACCCCTTCTAAAAAAGCAACAATTCTAAAAATATTTACCATATTAAAATTCCTCATTAAAATTATGGCAAAAGTAACTCAGAAAGGTCAAATTAGTTAGTTTTTAAGAACTTTTTTCACGAGAATTTCCTGGTTGTTTTCGGCAATTAGTTTGATGAAGTAAACTCCTGTTGTTAAATTTGACAATTCAATATTTATAGGAGATTGATTGGTGTAAATTGATTTGTCTAAAATTAATTTACCATCAATGGTATACATCGTTAGGTTTGCTTTTCCTGTGTACGATGTTGTTATTGAAATTTTATCATGAAATGGATTAGGATATACTTGAGCGAATTGCTGCGAAATATTTACGGGTAAACTCAGAGTACCATTAAAATATTGCAATGCCAGATTATACGATTCATTTCCTATTTTTTCACCAATAATTCTCCCTTTTATGTCATCAATAGGAGGGTGGATACCTCCCCAAATTCTAGATAAACTTGTTTGATCGGAAGCATCTTGATATGTTGCCCATTGTAATGTGAAACTTTCGGTAGGTCCTTCTTCAAACACTAAGAAATCATTTTGAGCAATGTCAAAAGTACCCATGCCGCCTGGAAAAAATTGATCTCCGGTAATATTGGTCAAAACCTCAGCTGCAGCTCTTGAAAATGTGGAGTGCCCAGATAAGTAACCAGCAAAAGGCGGAGTTACAAAGGTGCCTCGTTGATAAGGCCACCAATGGGTACCAAGAATCCAATCTACACCTGCTACATCAGTATCAGGGTCTTGGATAAATTCTGGCCCTTTCCAAGCAAAAATTTTAATTTCACCTACATTTTTATCGTTAAACCCAGCAAGTGGATCTCCCGTTTCAATAAGTTCTATATATCCTGGAATTAAAGGAATGCCGTGGGGATCAAAACTAGATAATGCAGGATCTGTACTTTGACCTTTACTCGCCATATATCTGATGGCAGAAATTGGTCTAATATAATCATAATACCCCTTTATTCCCCAGGTATTTATAGCGGCATCATGCATAGCACCTGCTAATACTAAATAAGATTTAACATCCCATTCTAAAGCATCTAGAACTGCGCCAGTCCCACCAAATTTCTTAATTGTTAACGGGTGATCATTTACATAGTTTAGTATGGTAAACCAATGACCTGGTGGTGTTTCAGAATCAGGTCCGTCTGCCCAAAATTCGGCTAAAACCCGAGCGTAATCAGAGCGTTTTACTAATTGTTGAATATAAGGTTGTCCAGTTATAGGATTTAAATCATGACCTGTACCAATATCACCGCCGTCAGTGAAATTGTAAAAAGCTTTATATTCTTCAAATGTTTCTGGAAATTCCGAAATATCAACATTGCCTAATGCTCCAGGAGAAATATCAATCATTGTGTCATCATTTGGGTCTAAATGTGCAGACCATGATGCTACTAATGCAAAATGCCATTTGTAGGGATCATTAATACCATCAGCCGCTGAGTTTTGAATGTAAACAGGAGGTCCTGGATCATTATAAACATAGCAATTAAAGCTGTCATTTAATATTTGTAAGTCTGTGTTTTTTAAACTAAATGGAGAAACTTCACCCCATTCTGGACTTAAAAAATCCGGGGTGTTTATACCAGTGGGATTTCCAGATTGATCAATATAATATGCAAAGGCCAAAGGCTGCCAACGATTAGGGTCTATATCACCATTATCTTCATAGAGCTCTAAAACCAAAGGATCATTAACGGGTGTATAATACTTATTATAATAATCATTTTGTTCATTAGAATTATCTTGAAGACCAAAAGCAATTATTTGCTCGGCCAAATAATTCCCTAAAGCCCCATAACTACCGGTACTGTAATCTGTTGATGTAAATCCAATATCATAACCATAGGAAGTAAATAAAACTTTTAAAGCACTACTTGTTGTACCTGCATTTGGTGAATATTGAAACCTGTGATTCATTAAACGAAACATGGCATAACTTAATATTTCATGAGTTGCAGCATCCCGATCACTTGGTGTATTTATGCCATTAAAATTACAAGTGTAGCCGTTATAAGTTTTACCCAAAAATAGTGGTTCTGCCTGTGCGTTAAAAATGGCCCAGGCGTCATACATAATTATTGAACTGTGAAATAAATTTCTGGCATGAACTGTAGGTCGGGCATAATCTCTACGAATCGCGTTTAGCAATTCTTCATTCCAGTCGCGCGCCACAGAGTGCTGAGCAGATAGCATTTGTGTACTACATAGCGTGGTAAATAGGCTGATGAGAATAATAATAGTTCTATTCATTGGGAAAAATAGATTGGTTGCATACAAAAGTAACAATAAATAATATTTTGTCTTAAATAAATCGCTAAATCACTTGTTTTTAGAGTTGTAGTGCGTGAAATAAAACTAAAATACCAGCAAATAAGATTGTAAATTTGTGTTTGTAAATTTAAGTATTGGAACAAAAAAAAA
>JAGSHF010000092.1 GCA_023954685.1 Flavobacteriaceae bacterium
ATAAAAGTAATGGGCGGGAACCATATGCGGATTATTAAGGATGTGATAGGGTAAGGTTAAAATACCAATTACTATTTATTAAAAATATTTTATGAAAAAACTACTATTTCTAGCCATTATTATGTGCTGTTCGTTGGCATTTTCGCAAGGAGATGAGGCGCCAAAAAAATCGATGGACGAAATTGCTAAGGATATGTCTAACCCGACGTTACCCATGTTCAATCTTTCCATGTTTTATGATTTTCAATCAATGACCGGAAACCTGCCTGGAGCCAGTGATCAGAGTGTTAATCTATTCGGTGTGCAACCACCTTTACCATTCCCAATGAAAAATGGTAAAAATTTATTGATAAGACTACTGCTAACGTTCAATTTTGCAGCACCAGTGTATGGCCCTAATGGGTTTGAATCTGCCGGTGGGATTCATTTTGGAGATGTTCCCATTGACATTCTATACGCCGGAACGAATACTGAAACAGGGATGATGTTTGGTTACGGAGCTGTAGCTAATATTCCTACAGCATCTAGCGACCAGCTTAGAGGAGAATGGCGTTTAGGGCCTTCGGTATTAATAGGTAAATTAGGCGCCAAGGTTGGAGGACTCTTAGTTTTAAATAACTCATTTCAACTTTCGGGCAGTGGAAATAAACAACATGTGTTAGGCGGGCAATATGTAGTTTTTGTTGCCCTTGGTAATGGCTGGCAGTTTGTAGCATCGCCGCCATTTTCTTACAACTGGGAAACCGAAGGTTTAACTTTACCAATAGGTGGAGGTCCGTTTAGAACCATCATGATGGGAAAAACTCCTGTTAAAATTGGGGTGCAGTTTAATTATTATGTTTCGCAACCAGACCCTTTCGGACCCAATTGGGGCATACGGTTTAACATAACCCCGAGCTTGAAAAGACCTTGGTAAACTAAAAATGTAAAATAAAAGTTAGATAAAGATGAAAAAACTACTTTTTGTAGCCATAACGTTTATGGCAGTATCAATGACCGCACAAACTACTTTAATTAAAAATGTAAACATTTTTGATGGTGAAAGTAAAGAGTTATCTATGGGACAAGATGTGCTTATAGAAAAAAATTTGATTAAAGAAATTGGGCAAAACCTTAAGGCGCCAAAAGAAGCGACCGTTATTGATGGCGGTGGTCGAACATTAACACCGGGCTTTCATGATATGCACACGCATGTTGCCTTGTTTAGAAACGTTACCGACTCTCGTAATAATTTAGATTTATTGTATACCGGTGCGCTTGCAGCGGCCCGCTTAGAAGGGATGTTAATGAACGGTTTTACCACGATTATGGATGTAGGTGGCCCTGCAAAATTTGCGCAAAAATTAGTGGATGAAGGAATCTATAAAGGACCAAGAATTTATCCATCAGAGGCATTAGTTACCCAAACTTCTGGACATGGTGACTTTAGAAACCCTAACGACATACATCCAAATTTGGTTGGTAGTAGTACGCATCCATGGGATAGTCAATTTGCTTGTATTGCCGATGGAGAAACAGAGGTACGACGTTGTGTTCGACAAAATTTGCGACGTGGTGCTACCCAAATAAAAATTATGGCCGGTGGTGGTGTTTCAAGTCAATTCGATCCGTTGCATTCAAAACAGTCATCACCTGCGGAAACTAGAGCAGCAGTTGAGGCTGCCTCATCATGGGGAACATTTGTTGCAGCTCATGCTTATACGGATAGGTCAGTAAAAGAAGCTGTAGAAAATGGTGTAAAGTATATCATCCATGCACCCATGATTACCAAGGAAACGGCAGGCTTAATGGCCGAAAAAAATGTGTATATGGGAGCAACATTATCACCTGTGTTCTCTGTTCCAAAAGACGCCTTAAAATCTATGTTATCACCTGCTAGTTATAATAAATTCCTGCAAGTTTATGAAACTTACCCAGATGCGATGAGAGCAGCGGTAAATGAAGGAGTTACATTAGTGTTCGGAACCGATATTTTAGCAACACCAGCAACTACTATTGAAATGGATGATAGCGCCAATCAGGAATTTGTTCAATTGACTAAATATATGTCTAATGCAGAGGCATTAATCACGGCTACGGGTAATGCGCATAAACTCATTGGTGAAATGGGGCCAAATAATCCTTATTATGAAGGCCCTACGGGGGTTATTAAAGTAGGGGCCTATGCGGATTTGATTGTTATTGATGGGAATCCATTGGAAGATATTAATTTGTTGACGACGCCTGATGAAACCTTTGATGTGATCATGAAAGATGGCGTGATTTATAAGAACACTTTGAATGAATAGAAGCTTTCTTATAGTATTATTTACGAGTTGTTGTTTAACAATTTGGTCTCAAGAAGAGAAAAAAAAAGACTCTATGTTTTCCGGCTATAAGGCAGATATTTATTTAGCGAATCCCACTAATAAAGGTATTGAAATGGAGTTGGACGACCGAAAAGCGCCATACTACAGGATGGACGTAAAGGTTACGAATCCTTGGTTTGAATGGAAAAAGCAGGTAAATGAAAAAACAGGCTTACAAATAAGTGTTAATTATAGTTCCATATTGATGGGGTCTACTTCAAAAATTTCAAGTTCCAACCAACAGTCAACAGCGGGAGGAATTTTTGATGCCATTTTCAATTGGAATCTAGTAAATCGAAAAAAAGGAAAAAATAAGGGCTCAATTATGTTTTGGGTGAATGCTCGGCATAAATATTATGGTGATATTGTGCCTCAAAATCTAAACTTTGAAACAGGTTCTGCTACGTTACCGATACTTATGTTTAATGATTTTAGCATAAGAACCTTAGAGTTTTATTACCAGCAATCTCTTTTTAACGAAAGGGCTGCGATTGTAGTTGGAAAAGTTGATATGGCTGATTGGTTTACCTATAATGGTTTGTTGCACCCGTTGAAACATTTTTCTGATTTGGCGTTTTCTGTAAATCCAACGGTTAATTGGTCTAATGTTGGCTTGGGTATTATTGCAGGAGGTTGGTTAAATAAAAAAGAGACTATAGGTCTAGTGGTGGGTCTTAATGACGTCGCTGGAGATAATCTGTCGAATGATAAATTTTTAGATTGGGGTACTTATGGTTGGAGTAATGGGAAGTTCTTGAAAATGATAGAATTAAATTATTCTCCAGAAAGCGATCAATATTATTTTCAGCGAATTAGTGCAACCTATTGGCATTCTGATGAGATAATTCTTTCAGAAGATTCCTGGTACGCTTCTCCTAGTAGTTCAGGGTTTTCTATACAAGGAACATGGTTTATAAAGAATAAATATATGCCGGTATTTACTTTAGGCATGTCAGATGGAGATGGTGCAAATACCTTGTCAACATTAAATGTCTCGTTAATGCATGGTTGGAATTTTACGTCTCATGATTTATTAGGCGTTGGTCTTAATTATACGGAATCTACGATTACGGGAGAAAGTCAGTTTTTAAGTGAGGTGTTTTACAGGTACACCCTATCAAAAGCTGTATCAATTTCTCCAATTGTAAAAGCGGTTATTAATCCAGCTTTAGACCAGAATAAAGATTTTCTTGGCTATTATGGCATTCGAAGTAGAATATCCTTTTAAAATTAAACGTTCGCCAACACCGTATAAAATTTATGCTATATTTAAACAAAAATTGAAACATCAAAACAACCAATAAACACTTGTACTAGGCTGAAAATCCTACGGATTCTAAGCCGCACAAATCTTATACAAAACCGTTGTAGCCAATTATCGAAATGTTCAATATAAAACAGTATGATACAAACTGATATTATAAAGCAAATAATCTTTTTATCACTATTCTTGTTTTTGATTAGCTCTTGTGCACCGGATAAACCAACAACAGATCTTGGAGATGTAAATGCCAAGGATACTACATTATGGGCCATATCCAACCGAACAATCCCTCCTCCTATGGGAGCTAGCGAAATTTTTTACAAATCAATTAAATCAACAACAAAGCCTAACCCTGTGCCAGTAATGAGCACGCCTGATAATACGGAGGCATGGAAAATATTTCAAAAAAAACGGGATTCTATCAATGCGCTAACTGCATTAAATCTTGCGAATAGTACAAAGGTAAGAATTGAAGAATTGAGCATGAATGGAGTAACCGTTCGACAGGTAATTCCCATTGAGGTTGATGAAGTATTCGCCAAAACCATATTTATCCATTTGCATGGCGGAGCCTATACCTTCAATACTGGTATGGCTGGTCTAATTGAAGCTATTGTCCTTGCCGATCGATTACAAATACAAGTCCTTTCAATAGACTATCGCATGCCTCCGGACCATCCTTTCCCGGCAGCCCAGGACGATGCTGTTTCTGTCTACAAAAAAGTTTTAGAGGATTATCCAGAGTATAATCTGATTCTGGGAGGTACTTCGGCAGGTGGAGGTCTGACCATGTCCACCGTGCTTAGATTAAAGAATGAAAATATCAAGCTACCATCAGCCTTATTCGCTGGCACTCCTTGGACAGACCTAACTAAAACTGGAGACAGTTATTTTATTAATGATGGTATTGACCGCTTTTTGGTTCTTTATGAAGGTGTTCTTGAAGAAAGTGCTTTGTTATATGCAGGTAATAATGATCTTAAGCATCCTTATATTTCTCCTATTTATGGTGACTTTTCAGGATTTCCACCTACATTCCTTTTGACTGGAACTCGGGATCTATTTTTAAGCAATACAGTTAGGGCGCATCGAAAACTGAGAGATGCGGGGGTAACTGCAGACTTGGTTGTTCTTGAGGGTGTATCACATGGAGATTACCTTATCGTTTTGGATGCTCCGGAATCGGTCGCTTCTTTCTTGGACCTTAAACATTTCCTAAAGGACAATGTGAATAATGATTTTAAATAACTGGCTACAACATGGTATAAAAGGCATTAAAAAAGACCTTTTATATAGACCGTTGGCACACATAAATAGTAGGGAATGGAAAATGCATTGAATGGCAAATCGAAAGTCAAGAATATAATCAGTTGGATTCTTACCGTAATTCTGTTTACGGTCGGCGTTTTAAATCTGATTTTGGTTCACCCAGTTCCAGGGTTAATCTACCTATTTATAGCTCTGATTTGCTTACCTCAAACAAGCACTTACCTAAAGAAAAAGTTTGGTTTCGCTATTCCTTTTATTTTTAAAATAATTTTATTTCTACTTTTTATGTGGTACTCACTTGCAATGGGTGAAGTTTGGCAAGCACTATGATATTTCTATTTATTCAATCAATTACGTTAACCAACAAGGTGCATAGTTCATTGCGTCTAGAGTGTTTAAAGACTATTCTGGAAATTCTGCCGAATTTTCGTTGACTCCTTCCCTTTTTGCTATCTTAGTACCTAACACAACGCAACCATACACGAACACGTTAGCTTCAAAAAATAGACATGAAAAAACATTATCTCCTTCTTCTCATCTCAGCGATTTTATTTTCTTGTAATCAAGAACCTCCAGCGGATTTTTTGATACAAAATGGAACTATAATTGATGGTTTGGGTAATCCTGCAATCAAAGCAGACTTGTTGATACGGAATGGCTTAATAGAGTATGTGAAATCCGGAGAAAGGGACAGTGCCATTAATACGATAGACGCAACTGGCTTAATTGTATCGCCTGGGTTTATTGATGTTCATAATCACTCAGATCAAAGCATAAATAATCCTTCCAAAAGGTTGAATGAAGGATTTATTAGACAGGGTGTTACGACTATCGTTGGTGGACCTGATGGTCGCTGGGCACCATCCACCTTAAAAGAACTGATCAGCGCATACGACTCGCTGGGCATTGGAACCAATGTTGCATTTTACGTAGGTCACAATGGTATTCGTAGAGCAGTAATGAAAGAAGATCAACAAAGGCAGCCTACTTCCGATGAACTCAACCAAATGAAAGCATTGGTAAAGGAGGGTATGGAACTGGGGGCGATTGGACTTTCAACGGGCTTAATGTACACACCTGGATCGTTCAGTGAAACTGAAGAAGTAATAGAACTAGCAAAGGAAGTTGAACCTTACAATGGCATCTATGATTCTCACGTTCGGAATCCAGTTCATGCTTTTGTTCAATCTCACAGAGAGGTCATCGAGATTGCTACTGCTGCTAATATTAAGGGCAAGTTGGGACATCTCAAAGCGGTTGGATTGCATAATGAAGGTGCTATCTCCGAGGTAATTGAAATGGTTGAAACGTCGAGAGCCAATGGAAGTGATATTGTATCTGATCAATACCCATATGATGGTGCACAGACTTCCATCTTAGAATACATTATTGTAATTCCTTCTGATATGAAAGAAAAGAATATTATTGATAGTCTTTATAACGATGGGCATCAAGATGAAGCACTTGAGATTGTGAAAGTTGTATTGGCCGACCCTAAAAAAAGAGCTCTAATAAAAGAAACCAGTGAGCAAGGCGAAAATGGTGGATTTGCCTGGTTGAAGGCCACAGGATATTCCAGTATGAGAATTACTAACAGTGTAGATCAACCTAAGTTAGTGGGTAAATACCTGTCTCAAATCGCTTCAGAAAAAAACGTGAGTGGATTTGATTTGGTTTGTGAATTGATCATCACCAGTCAGGAAAGGGTATCAGTTACTTTAGGGGGAATAAATGAAAATGATGTGCAAATGCTACTGAAACAACCCTGGAATATCATCGCAAGTGATGGTGGTTATGCAAAAAATTCGACTGAACCCACAGGACACCCCAGAAGTACCGGAACATTCCCCAGAGTTTTAGGTCATTACGCCCGTGATTTGAAACTTCTTTCATTAGAAGAGGCAATACGTAAGATGACCTCCTTCCCCGCTGATGTAATCGGTTTCAAAAACAGGGGTAGAATACAAAACGGATTACCGGCAGACATTACAATATTCAATCCGGAGACGATTATTGATAATTCCACTTTCGAAAAACCAAATTTATATGCAAGTGGAATAGTACATGTCTTTGTTAATGGCATTCCGGTTTTACTAAACGAAGAAATGACAGGGAATGCTCCGGGTAATTATTTGAATAAAAAAACTGAAGCTAACAAAAAATAAACGGCTTTAAAACGCCCTTTATACTTAACCGTTGGCAATAATTAAAAAAACAAGTATGAAAACACTATATTGGATAGGAATGGCAATTTTAATGCTGTCTTGTAATGAAACAAAAACAACTTCTAATACTAAGACATATTACAACGGAGAAATCATTTCAATGGTTGGAAATTCACCCAACTACCTTGATGCTGTTGTTGTGGATTCTGGAAAAATTGTATTCACCGGCGCACTAGATCAAGCAAATAAAAAATACAAGGACAGTGAGCAAATTGACCTAAAAGGAAACACACTATTACCTGGATTCGTGGATGCTCATAGTCATTTTAGCATTGCAATTGGCTTAGTAAATCAAGTGAATCTTACTAGCCCACCTATGGGAACGATTTCAAGTTTTAAAGATATACAAGAAGCATTGGTTACGTTCCAAAAAGAAAGAAATATCCCAAAAGGTGAATGGGTAATTGGATGGGGATATGACCCAATGCAACTCGGTGAAATGAAAGATATCACAAAAGTGGAGATTGATGCCGTTTTACCAAATCATAAGGTGATGCTGGTACACATTTCAAACCACGGAGCCGTATTAAACTCCAATGCACTTGAATGGGCTGAGATAACCGCAGAAACCCCTCAACCATTTGGTGGAGTAATTGCACGAATGGAAGGAAGTATGGAACCTGCGGGAATGATCTTTGAAACAGCCTATCTTCCAGTTAAAGAAAAAAAGCCTACATCAAGCGAAGAACAAATGATGACCGCTATTGACCAAGTTATTGCACAATATGCTGAGAATGGCTACACTCATGCCCAAGATGGTCTTTCTTTTACTAAAGAAGCCTTGTTATTGAAAAAAGCAGCAGCGAATGGAAAACTAAAAATAGATGTTGCAGCCCTTATGTCTTTCTCAGAAATTGATGAGTGGATGAATCATCCTGAAATTAACATTGATGACACTTATACAAAAGGCCTAAAAATCCATGGCGTTAAACTAGTACAAGACGGTTCGCCGCAAGGAAAAACAGCCTACATGACTAAACCTTTTATTACAGGAGGACCTGCAGGCGAAACCGATTGGTATGGAGAACCAATTCAACCCCGTGAGGATTTCACCAAACTTTTTACAAAGATGTGGGAGGCTGAGATACCAATATTTGTTCATGTTAATGGAGATGCTGCCAGTGATGATTTAATCAGTGCTTTAGAATCGGTTAAAGCGAATGCCTCCCAAGATCGAAGAACAGTTTCAATTCATACACAGTTCCTACGTAAAGATCAGATAGATAGTTTTGTAAAACTTGGTGTTAGCCCAAGTTTCTTTACAAATCATTGTTTTTATTGGGGAGATGAGCACATCGCTAATCAAGGAGAAGAAAGGGCTAGTTTCATAAGCCCCATGAAGTCTTCAATGAATGCGGGGTTAGTGGTTTCTAATCACACCGATTTCAATGTAACTCCTCTAGATCCTTTTTTCGTTTTATGGACTTCTATAACTAGAGAAACGCGATCGGGAGTAAAGTTGGATCAAGCAGAGTCTTTATCGGCTTACGAAGCCCTACAAGCATTGACAACTGGTGCGGCTTATCAGGTATTTGAAGAAAATAGAAAAGGTAGAATTAAGGAAGGTCTACTAGCAGATTTCGTTGTCTTAGATAAAAACCCACTTAAAGTAGATGTTGATGAAATCAGAAATATTTCAATAATTGAAACTATAAAAGAAGGCAAAACAGTTTTCAAGAAAGAATAACTATTGTCAACACCGTATAAAAATAATTGCTATTTTTAGAATAAGCCAAAGGTCGTTGCGGTTTTGTTACAACTGATTTTCCTGTGGAAAATCCTCGCACAGAAAATCGCAACTATTCTTATACATAAACGTTGGCAATAATTTTGAAAATAGCGTAACCTATTTTGATTTCTAATCGTCTTACCAAAAACTTAGAAATCAATCATGAAGAAAATAATCAATTTAATTTCAGTAATTACATTAATACAATTAGGAGTATTCAATTTAAATGCTCAAAAAAAAACAGAGACCACAGCTCTTTTTTCCAAAATAGATACCTACTTAACTGCTGGTTCTAAAAATGGTTTTTCTGGAGCAATTTCTGTTGTTAAAAATGGAAAGGTCATTATTAATAAAGGTTATGGAGAGGCCAATAAGGACATACCAACTCTTAATAACCCAAACACTATTTTTGACATTGGTTCTAACACCAAACAATTCACAAGTACAGCTATTTTAAAACTAGTTGAACAAAATAAATTAAATGTTACAGATTCATTAAGTAAGTTTTTTGATAAAATTCCAATTGACAAACAAAGCATCACCATACATCAATTATTAACACATACTTCTGGTTTTTCAGAGTCTATTGGACGAGATTTTGACGAAATCTCACAAAAGGATTTCTTTGAAAACCTCTTCTCAAGCAAATTACTGTCTAAGCCTGGAAAAGTATATTCATACTCTAATGTTGGATATAGTATATTAGGTAGGATAATAGAATTAGCTTCTAGTCAATCCTACGAAGCTTTCTTAAACGAGTATCTTTTTACTCCCGCTGGCATGAAACAAACCGGGTACCTTTTGCCAAAATGGGATACAAAACAGATGTCTCATGGGTACAACAGGAATGTTATAGAAATGGAGTCAACAATTACACGTTATCAAGAAATGGGAGATCTCACTTGGCATCTAAAAGGGAATGGCGGAATCAACTCTACGCAAAATGACATGTTGCTTTGGTATAAAGCATTAAAATCAAATGTAATAATCACACCAGAATCATTAAAAAAATTAACAACACCATATCCTTATACTTCTTCTGCTAAAGGTACATCTAGTTATGGCTATGGCTGGGGAGTTAAAAAATTAGAAAACAATAGTAAGAGAATAACACATAATGGTTCTAATGGTACGTATTGGCATACTTTAATTTGGTATCCTAAGGAGGATATATATATCGTATATGCAACAAATGCAAATAGCTCAAAAGTAGAAGATATTGCTTATGTTGTGGCAAAAATAATTTTGAACGAAACCTATGTTCCAGAACCAATAAAAAACAATGTATACTCCTTTGCGATGGATTATATAAAACAACATTCAACAGATAAATCGAATGAACTGCTTAATTTACTTCAAGAAAATTACGCTGATGATTTTAGCAATGCTGGGCTTTTAAACACACTCGGTAATCTCTTATTAAGGTTTAATGAAAATTTGGACTGGGCATTAGAACTTTTTAAAATGAATGTTCAATTATATCCTGAAGATGGTAATCTTTGGGACTCTTTAGGTGATGGATATAAGGCAAATAATCTAAAAGAAGACGCAATAAAAAGCTACCAAAAAGCAATTGAATTAGGCTATAAAGATTCACAGGAAAAGCTAATTGAATTAGTTAAGAACTAAAGTAACAACTTTTGCCAACAACGTGTATAATTAATTGCTCGGTTGGTTAAGCAGAAGAAAATTTCTTACTTTTATTGAAATATGATTGCCATTGGAATATTCCGCAGAAATCATACACACGACCGCCGTTACCTGTAATTTCTAAAATGAACATATACTATTTTATATAGTCTTAAAAAAACTCCATCAATATAATTTATTGAAAGAAAAAAATGATCTTATTATATTCAAAGTTTTAAAACTGACAGAGAAACTAACTAAGTAAAAAAAGATATGGCAAATAACTCAAAAATAATTATTGGCTGCATGGCGTGGGGAGATTGGGGGAAGCAATTATCTTCCAAAGAGCAAACTGAAATGATAGAGTTTTGCGTGGAAAACGGCAATATAACTTTTGACCATGCAGACATTTATGGTGATTATACAACTGAAAGAGGTTTTGGAAAAGCTTTTGTTGAGAGTGAAATTAAGAGAGAAGAAATTCAGCTCATTTCTAAATGTGGAATTCAGTATGTTGGAGAGAGTCGTAACAATAAAATAAAACACTATAATTATTCAAAAGATTATATTATTTGGAGTGCGGAAGAATCTTTAAAAAACCTAAAAACGGATTATTTAGATACTTTTTTATTACATAGACCAAGTCCGTTAATGCACCCAAATGAAATTGCTGAAGCAATTACTCATCTACAAGAAAGTGGAAAGATTATCGAGTTTGGAGTGTCAAACTTTACACCATCTCAAGTAGATTTGATTTCTGATAAAATTAAAGTTTCAGTAAATCAAATTGAGTTTTCCCTAACGCAATATATTGCAATGCTAGATGGAACTTTAGACCAAATGTTACAAAATAATATTCAACCAATGGCTTGGAGTCCATTGGGGACTATTTTTAAAGTAGAAAATGAGCAAACTTCAAGAATAAAAAAGATTCTAAAAACACTATCAGAAAAATATAGTATTTCTGAAGATGTGATTCTTTTAAGTTGGATATTAAAACACCCTACAAACGTTTCTCCCGTTATTGGGACAACTAATAAAGCACGTATTAAAACTGCTAATAAAGCATTAGATGTTAAGTTAGAATTAGAGGACTGGTTTACGCTTTTAACAGAAAGTCAAGGTCATAAAGTTCCTTAAACTGATAAAATATGAGTCGAGTTATGATTCAAAACACCAAACAATATCTAAAAAATTATAGGTAACACCGTATATAATTTATTGCTAGTTCTAACCTACTCACGAAAATACTCGAGGATTTTCTATTTGGTTTGTATTTACTAAATTAGTTGCTGAAACATGCAACTAACCATACACAACACCGTTGTACTTCATTATCAGAAACCACTAACCAATGATAAAATTCTTTAGACTATTCGAACTCAATTTTGCCTTTGCAAAATCAAAGCTCTTGAAGAGGTATGGTGAGGATACAATTGGTAACTAAAATTCTGATGTTATGATAAAGTTTTTCAGAAAAATACGATACGATCTTATGGAAAAAAATAAAACTGGAAAGTATTTTAAATATGCGATTGGAGAAATAATCCTTGTCGTTATTGGAATTTTAATTGCATTACAGATTAATAATTGGAATGAAAACAAGAAACTTGTTGTTAAAGAAATGAAAATTGTAAAAGAAATTAAATACGAGCTTGAAGTATCTTTAAAGGACTTAACAGATGACATAGAAGATCATC
>JAGSHF010000117.1 GCA_023954685.1 Flavobacteriaceae bacterium
TATCCAAATACTATCAAAGCGGTTTTTATTACTGATGTTGTCATAATCGGTTTTAAACCAATCATCATGATGAATATTAATGATGACATATAATTCACGAGCTAAAGACCAATCAACAATTTGTTCAACTCTATTTAAAAAAATGTCTTCAATCTCATAAGGTGCTACTGATGCAATATGCTTGTTCCATGTGATAGGGATCCTAACATGTTTAAAACCAGCATCAGAAAAAGCTTGTATGTAGAATTCTTCTGCGGGTAAGGCCCATTCACCTTCTATTGGAGCGTCTAGAGTATTGCCTAAATTGATACCAATCCCCATTTCTGAAATTGCCATTGAAGGTGTAATCTCATTGTCTAAGGTGTTTTTTACTACAACAGGAAGCGTTAATCTAACTTCGGTTGTTTGAATAGGCTGGGAACTTTGTGCTGGTGTATTTGGGGTTGAAGTTCCTGAGCCACCACAACCTATCAGCATAAAGTTGAAACAAATATACAAGTATGGTGTATTTGTTAGTACTTTTTTGAGTTGTTTAGTCATTGATTTTTATTCTAAGTGTTGAGTTGGTATTGCATGCTATGTCGAATGATTTTGTTATTTCGCCAATATGAACCTTTAAAGTAAATGGCTTTTCACAATCACTAGCAATAATAATGTCTTCTGTTAGTGATTCTCTTTTTGCTGCTACAAGTGAAATGCTATTCATTTTATTATCGTAGGTATTGAAGCGTAAGCCATTAATACCATGGCGACTCGTTTCGTTAATACGCCATATAATTTCATTTTTTGGCGCATTAATTCTAATACCTATCGCATGTTTTATTAGGTAATTAATAGGTGCAAGCCCTGACCAACCGATAAAATCGGGTTTAGCTTTTTGGCCTTTTTTCCATGCTAGCGGGTGATAATTTTCCCAGGCAGTACCCGTTTCTAAAAATACTTGCGTAGTAGCATTTAAGTGATTCATAGCGATTTCACGCGCTAATGTAAACTCATCATTTATTTCTAATCCTTGAATAATCATGGTATTAGTTGGAACCCAAACAGCTCCTGCCCAATAATCACCATTAAAGCCAACTTCATCTGCTGGGTGTGTTGGCACTCGATGCTTAGTGTTAAACGAATTAGGGTTGTTTAGATGTTCAATTAATCGTAGTTTTTGTTGTTCGTTTGGGATTTTACCAAGCAGTGTCCAGAATGCTGCAATTGTACGCATTGTCATTCGTTTGTTATCTTTTCCCCAATCATAATAAAAACCTGTTTTTTCATCCCAAAGCTTATTATTGATAAAGCGGCTATATTCACTTGCACGGTTATTGTAAAAAGTTGCCTCTGTTGGTTTATTTAATATGGTTGCTATTTCAGCAAGCCAATAATCAAAAATAACCATTTCTGCTGCGACATCAATACCCGCCAATAGCTGATCATTACGAGGTGAATCATCCATGGCAGCTTTATCAGTAAGGTATAATCCAGACTGTTTATGATAGATTTTTTTAAAACTTTCACGGTATTTTTTTAAGGGTAAATAGACACGTTCTAAACGATTTTTGTTAGCCGTTGTTTTGAATGATTCTAATTCTGCCCAAGGAAGTATTGGGTGATTTAAGTTCCCTTCAGTACCAGGTTCTGACCAACCTATCACACCTAAGTGTCCATCTTTCTCACCTATTTCTCTGACAATTTCCCCATCAGGTAGCTGATTCCGATAGAAATTGTCTAACCCTTCAATACTTGGAAATATATGGTGTGCATAGTTACCCCACATCGTAGAGAAACTCATGTCCCATAAAAAAATATTTTCATTAAATGCCTCATCAATATAATTGGATACTAGCGGGCTACTCTTTTGTGGTGCTTTGAAATGGTCGAAACCAATTTCCCATGCTTTATAATAAAAATCGATATACTCAGGTTTATTATCAAAAATGGGTACAGGTAATAAATGCTTTGTTTTTTCAAAAGAGGGGATAGACTGACCCGAATAGCTTTTTTTATCAAAAAACATCCCTAGATTTTTTTGTGCTTGTGCATGACAAGTTAATGAAAACATTAAAAGGATCGTAAATAATAACTTAAGTAACTTCATTTGTTGTTCGCCCAGTTTTTGATTATTGATTTAAGTAAAATTCCATTTTCAGTAAGCTGATCATCTTGCCATGGCCCTTGTGATGTCGTAGATGGTTTAAGGATGGCGGCACCTTCATCTTTATTTGTGACTGACCAACTACAGTGCGATAGGTTGTTTTCTTTAATGAAATCCATCCACTCTTGTGTGCTTTTTTTATCAACGTCGCCATCACCATTAGCATTAACAGTACCCCATTCTGAAACAAACAATGCTAAGCCAGCATCAAGTGCTTTTTGAGCTTTTAATCTAAGTGATTCTTTATGAGTGCCCGCATAAAAATGTAAGCTATAAACAATATTTTCAAAACCAACGATTGGATCTAGTGCAGCCTTGTCAACATCTTGTGACCATGTTTGCGTGCCGACAATAATGAGGTTGTCTTTATCAATAGTCCTAATGGCTTGAATGACTTTTTCTGCATAGGGTTTTACGACAGACGCCCAATCTGTATTTTTTAATGGTTCATTGTAAATTTCATAAATGATATTAGGATATTGATGGTATTTTGTTGCCATGGTTTCAAAAAATTGAATGGCTTGTTCAATGTTTTGTTCTGCATGATGAGAGTGCCAATCAATAATGACATAAATTCCTTCTGCAATAGCTGCATCTACAACTGTTTCAACCTTTCGTTGTATATGGTTGGGGTGTGTTAAATAGCTACCTTTACCCTGAGCTGACATTGCTGCCCTTATGACTGTTGCATTCCAATCTTCAGCAAAAGCTTTAACGGTTTGTGCAGTATAAAAAGGTTCCCCTTCCTTATCTTTTGTTGACCAAAATAAACTAGGTCCAGCAAGAGATACAGGCTCATTTTTGTTATTTACAATATTGCCATTATGTACGGCAAGTTTGCCATGAATGTTAACGGGCCGCTGCTTTGCATTTACCAAGAAGCTAAAGCACAACATTATCAACAAAAATAGGCCGGTAATATTTTGATAAATGAAGCGTAAAGATTGAAATAACATAGTCATGAACTTTCCTAACGTTGTATACGTATGACAGTATCATATCGTCCTTTTTATTACTTTTCGTCTTTGTATGCGTTTTAAAAGGAAAAAGAACTTAATGTAGCTAAATTAATGTTTACAATTAAAACAAATGGTTACATGATTTTGGTGAGTGGTTTTATGTTCAGGTCTGTTAATTTTCGTAAAGTTGAACGACTTTTATTGTTAGGTAACGTATTTTTATCAATAAAGAAATTTAATTAAATAACTTATGAACATATTACAATTATTAGTATTGCTTATTGTGTTAATTCCATTTGATAGTTTGTCTAGGGAAGTGATAGAAATAAAGGCTGAACAACTACATTTCTGGAACCATGCTACATCACTTTCTGATAAGTACTCCGAGTTATTAAAAAAAGCCAATGATTACGATCCTAAAATAACGGCAATGGGTGGTGATCTTCAAATTGATACAGTTTTGATTAAAAAAATCAGCAATTGGAATCAACAGCATAGCAATGGTCTTAAAATACTTTTTAATCAACCAGAGCTTACTTTTGGACAGTTAGAAAAATTATCTTTTAACCTGTTAATGGACTCTGGCGCATCTTTTATTCCTCAAAAAGAAGAATTGTATCAACGTTATAAAAGCCAAATAGAAGTAGGCTTAATAAATAAAAAATGGATAGATGAACTCTGTTCTGAGTTTGGATATTTAAATATAACGTTATTTGGTGAGGATCATGAAAACCAAGCCATTGAAACTGTAATAGGTAATTATCAACTTAAAATAAATATATCAATGGTAAACCAATCTAGTTTAATTCAACTCCCTTTGCATTCAATTGATTTTTACCGTCAAATTAACTGGCAAGAACAGTCGGTTCCTTTAAAAAATATTGGAAATACAAAAATATTGGGTGTTTTGATAACTGCTGAAACGAGTAACCAAAAAACTTTAAGGAGTTATTTGCAGGAAAATTTTGATGAAACAATACCAGAAACGTTTATAGAGTTAGCAATTAATATAAATGGATTTAAAGTGCATTTGTCAAAATAACAAATGCACATAGGTATGGATTAATTTAATTGTTCTTTTCGGTATTGTGTTGGCGTCAAACCGACACTCTTTTTAAAAAAGGTATTAAATGTTGCTTTAGAGTTAAATCCGGCTTTATCCATAATATCAAGCATGGTGACTTTTCTATTTTCTTCTTGTTGAAGTAATCGTTTACTTTCTTCTATACGGTAGCTATTAATAAATTCAAAAAAGTTTTGTTCAAAATGACGATTAATAATTTGTGATAAACTTCTTGCTTGCATTTTTAACTGTGTTGATAAGTTGTCTAAATTAAGCAAATGATTTAAGTATGGTTTATTTTCAAGCATGTATGTTTGAATCCTTTCAACTTCTTCTAAATCAATAGGATCTTTTTCTGGAACTATTTCTTTAGCTACTATTCCTTTGAAAACTGTTGTGAACCCTAAGCTATAAAACATTAAAAAGCTGATTAAAAACATCACCATAAAGTTAGAAACTTGGCCAATTAAAGCATAATTAATATTGATATGTAGGTCAATTGAAGTCATAAAACCTAAAGTCGTAATGATGGCTTGAATTCGAATAACTAAAAAGCCAATAACTAATATTTTCAGCCAAGTTAGATCGATAGCTTCAATATCGGCAAATTCATTTTTAATTTGCTTTTGATAACGATGTAATTCTACTAAACAAAGTACACCACAAAGTGTTCTAAAACATTCTCTAAAGAGGTTAATAAAACGAGTATAGGCTGGCTCGTTTGCTAATTGATATCCATCTAAGTAGAGCAATTTTGTTTGCGCATCGAGCATATACCAAGTATTGATTTCATAGATTGTATAAAGAAAAAAAGGAACAAATAATAAAATATCAGTTCGCTTTAAAGTGAAGTTTTTATATATCAAAGAACGAACAAAAAGTAGTAAAAGTACTGCTTCTAGCCAATAAGCAATACCAAATATATAAAAAACATTTGGTGAAAAATCAATTGCAAATTGCCTAAAAGCCTCTCCGAAATTAATTAAAGTGTCTAATGGAATTGCAGCATAAGATAATAAAAATAATGCGAGCAATATATTACTTTTTCGTTTCCCTTTTTTAATCACTAATAAAAAGAATGCAAATAATAAACACTGATAAATAGTAATAAGTAAAGAAAGGTCGAGAGTATTAAAAAGTACTTGGCTCATTCAACTTCCAGAAAGGAATGGTTTCTTCAAATAATAATATCTTGAACAAGGGATAAAGTCAGTAGATATATGAAATATTTGTAAGCGGTTACATACTGGAGGTAAATGAACATTACTATATAGAAACCAAGCTAAAAAACATTATAAAATTTGGTTATAAAGCCTAATTCAAATAAGCTATGTGGGTTATGTTTTTAATGAAAGGCCTAATTGAATTATTAGGCCTTGTTTAAGGGGTTACTGTATTAACTTTTGTTGAAAAAATAAAACAACTGCTTGTTGATAGATATCCCTGTTTTCTTTTTTACGATACCCATGCCCTTCGTTTAATGCATTCATATACCAAACGTCTTTGCCATTTTTTCGTAACTCTTTTACGACCTGTACGGCTTCTGTAACAGGTACCCTAGGATCATTTTCTCCTTGTACTACAAACATCGGAATTTTCATTTTATCGACATGATTATTCGGGCTAATTTTTTCTAAATGAGCACGCATTTCTGGAATACGTTCATCACCATATTCAACTCTACGTAGATCTCTGCGGTATGATTTTGTATTTTCTAAAAAGGTAACGAAGTTAGAAATTCCAACAATATCAACAGCCGCTTTTAGCTTGTCAGAGTAATGAACAGCGCTAGCTAAAACCATATAACCACCATAGCTTCCACCAAATACTGCAACTCGAGAAGCATCAAGGTCTGGTTGTGTTTTTATCCAGTCGAGCAATGCGCCAATGTCTTTTACTGAATCTTCACGTTTAAAACCGTTGTCTAAGTTTATATATTCTTTACCGTATCCTGCAGAACCACGTACATTAGGTGCGATGACTACAGCATCAAGTTTATCCATCCATAATTGAAACGTACTTCTAAATGCGGGTCTAAATTGCCCTTCTGGACCACCATGTATACTGATAATAACAGGGCGAGGTTTATTATGTTTGGTTTGAGGTTTATATACAAAGGCAGGAATACTTAGTTGATCAAAAGATGTAAACGTAATTAATTCTGGTGTTGAAAACTTGCTGGTATCCAAACCACCGACTTCACTGTTTGTCCATCGAGTTAATTGACCATGTTCAGTCGGTTTTTTATCTAATTCTAATACAAAACTATCGCTGGGTGATTGTGCTGTATTGAGTGTTAATCCTAACTTTTTATCATCATCACTAAATTCAAATCCACCAACTAAACCAATGGGTAAATCATTAACTTTTTTATAATTAAATGTTTTAGTATCGAGTAAGTACATGCTATCTATGCCGTTTTCATTCACGGTAAAAACGGCTTTGTTACCTTTGTTTGAAAGTTCGAAGCTACTAATATTCCAATTGATATTTTTTGTGATAACGTCAATTTTACCTCCATCAAATGATTTATAAGCGAGTTGTTGAAATTCACTAAATTGGTTGGTTATAAAATAAATGCCATTGTCATCTTTACTAAATGCTTGACCATAATTTACCGATCCTTTTTCTAAATTACCTGCAAGTAGTAATTTTTGCTTAGTAGCTACATCAATAATATAAATACGAGAGTCACTTGCACTGACATACTGAAGAGCCATAATTTTTTTGTTGTCACGACTCCAATCACTGGGCCCCCACCAACTGCCATCTTTTGATTCAAGTACCATTTCTGATTTAGCAGTGGTTGGATTCATGATCCAAATATCGTTAGATTTTCCATTTCTCTTCGTTGTTTGAAACGCAAAAGTATCTCCACTGTTATTCCAACGCAAAGCGCCATTACGGGACTCTCCATCAGATAACATTTTACTCTTACCCGTTTTGGTATCTAACATAAATATTTGAGCGTATTCATTACCACCAGCGTCCATGGTAAATGCGATGTTATCACTGTTCGGCTGGCGAGAAATTCCGCTAATAGGTTCTTTAAAAAATGTTAATTGTTGGCGAGCACCGCCAGCTGAATCAACTTTATGAAGTTGGCTAACATCACCAAAACGTGTAGTTATGAAAATACTTTTGGCATCTTTACTGAAGCCACGAAACGGTGCTGAACGAACATTTTGATAACGGTTTAAATCTTCTACAAGTTGTGAAGGTATGGCTGGAATGTCTTCCATTACCAATTGGCCATTATTTGCAGTTGTAATATTTACTTCTGCAAAGGTAGATATACTTAACGGTGCAGAGATTAAAAAGCTAAACAAGGTGCATCTTAGATTTTTCATTATTATTTTTCCTTCCTAGTCGACTTATTAAATCTAGCATAAGAAAAATCAATGACCACTATTAAGTTATGAGATATAGGTAAGAGTTTAGTTTTGATTATTATCAGAATGATTAATTAGTCCTAAAGACTTTAAATGACAAAGGGAAAGTAATAATTACTAAAATTTATGAATGTGTAAGAAGATAAACGCAAATACAAAATATTCACCATTATGCGGGCATATTCATCTTTATATTCCTGATATGATAGCTAAGAATTCGCTTGAAACTTAATTAATTCAAGCAAGAGGAAAAACGATGAAACTTGGTGAAAAAATAAAACAACTACGTAACGAGGCTGGTTTAACACAGCCAGAATTGGCAGAAAAAGCACAAATTGAGCAATCATATTTATCTAAATTAGAAAATGAAAAAGGTTCGCCTTCATTTGAGGTTATTTCAAAAATAGCGACTGCATTTGATATTGAAGTGATGATGCTAATTGATAGTTTGAGCATGTCATATTTGCAAGAGAATTTAAATCATTTGCCCGAGATTGCCATCAAATTAGAAGCGAGGCGAGAAGCTAAAAGTCTACGAATGCGTAAAAATTATATATATTCAGCATTGGCAATTGTATTTGGTGTTGCTTTGGTTATTTTAAGCAACTCCAATACTATTTTTCCAAATGCTGTTTATCAATATAAATCGATGGGATTAATAAATAATGGAGAGGTAAATCGACATTTTCAAACTCACCGAATTAATGAATTAGGTGAAACACGTGAACAAACATCAGAACGGATATTAAAGAACATCCCTAGGTTAGAAGAAGAATTAGTATTAACTCGTTCATATCGAGGTGAAGGATATGTGGAAGGTTACGGGGTAAAACGTCGATATTTTGAAATAATAGATTCACGTGAAATTGAATCACCAATGAGAGACTTGTCAAAAGTGATTGGTTTTATTTTATTGCTTGGTGGAGGATTTTCAATGGTGTTTACTTTTAAATTAATAAATTAACCAAATTCTTTTCCGCCAACACGATAGTTTTTATACTTTGGATAAAACTCAATAAAATCGCACCAGGTACTAAAGTTGGAATAGGTATAACGTTTATCATTAGCGGTAAACCATTTTGAAGTTGTGGCTGGAGGTAGGCGAAACTTTTGTTTGAAACCATCAATAGCTACCCAACATGCAAGCTCTTTGCTGGTTTCATTTTTTACTTGTGTGCGGGCATAGCCTTCCAAATTATTTCCATGCAATACAGTTATTTTGGGTTTGCTGAATGAAGAAAAAGAAACCAATAATAAAGAAAAACTTAATAAAAAAATAAATAAGCTTAATAATTTTAACTTGTTATTTTGTTCTAATATATTAATAAAATTCATGTTATTTCACTAAGTTATATTTGATATTGATAAGTTATTTTTGTTATAGATAAGGAAATAACTTAATTTTTATTATATTTTTAATTTTTCACTATTGAAAGCATTAACCATCGTCTCCATAACTTATTTCACATAAGTAGTTCTGTAATAAATAATTAGTTCAACAGGCCTAATAAATACAGAAGAAATTTTAAAAAGTTAGAGTGAATTATAATATGAATATAGTAGCCATTAAAAAAGAGCAACATCAAAATCTAAAAGTTGCCAACCAACGTGATTTATCACATGTTGCCAATCAACACATTGCACCAATTAACGTGCGTGAATTTGCTCAAGCTTCAACAAGCTATCCGATTGTACTAGTAAAAGATCCTGATTCTGAGCGTTATCGTACAGTTGTTATGCTAGGTTTAGAAATGGGTGAAAACTTATATTATGACGATAAAAAATGGCAAGCTATTTATATTCCTCATTCATTATCGATGGTACCTTTTTCACTAGGGTTAGATCCTGAAAAAGAAAAAACGCTAACAGCGTGTATCGATATGGACAGTGAATTTGTTGGTGAAGATAAAGATCAGGCTTTGTTTGACGCTGATGGCAACGATACTGATTACTTTAAAGGTATTCAAGAGCAATTGGGTCGCTTATATGATAATGAAGTTGCAAATGAAAACTTTATTAAAATATTAAAAGAAAATGACTTATTACAAGAATTGGAACTTAACGTTGCTTTTAATAATGAAGAGAAGAAAAAACTTGTAGGTTTATATGGCATTAATGAAGAAAAACTTCATGAATTAAGTGATGA
>JAGSHF010000197.1 GCA_023954685.1 Flavobacteriaceae bacterium
AAAAGTAAGGTAGAGAATTTTTAAATCAAAGCAAAATGATTGCTGCTTTTTATAAGCAAGATCCAAAGCAACTTTATCGGGAATAGGTAACTCATCACGGCCATTTATTTGCGCCCACCCTGTCAGTCCTGGCTGCAACCTATGTATGTCCTGCTGCGTCCTCAATTCAATTAAATCATCTTGATTAAATAAAGCGGGCCTTGGGCCGACAAAGCTCATATTCCCTTTTAACATATTCCAAATTTGGGCTGACTCATCTGGGCTGGACTTACGAAAAAAATCGCCAGTACGTGTGTTGTTACTGCAGACGTATCAACTTCGATACTCGAAATTAGCCTTCTTAAATATCTGATTATATTTACTCACAAAATTCAGACCAGTACAAAACAAGATCTTTAGATCTCAATGACCTTCCCTCAAGAATTTATAACACAAGATCAATGAAAAACTTGATATTGTCCTGTCTGTTTGGCTAAGTCAACGAGGGGAAAATAATTGAGCTATCGGTAGAGCGTGACATGATTATAATGATCCCGCAAGGGATCAGTTTCATATCTATCTAGTCTCAAAGCAGGGGGATTTAACAGTTATATTCAATTGACAGCAGCAAGCTTTTTATAACACTGACTATATTTTCGGTTGAATTATGATTCTTTCCTACAACCTTTTTAATTCTTTCAAAATCAACCAGTTCAGCAGTAGTACCTTTAATTACTTGTTCTAAATCCTCAAGATTATCTATACCTTGAGATAAACCCATTTTAGAATATGGTGAATCGTCAGTAAAAATAGAAAGATCAATCGATATAACTGGCTTGCCCATCAATGCAGCTTCAATAGCCACAGTTGATGTCATTGTTATGACACAATCGACAGAAGCTAATAATTCATGCAAATTTTCAGATTTAAGGCTGATTTCAACATTTCCAGGCAAATCACCATATTTAGTATTTTCTGATGGGTGCGAACGAATAACAAGCTGCCAATCTGGATGTTTGGAAAGCACCTTAAATAACTGAACCTCTACCTTTCTAGGCAAGGAAGAATCACCCATTTTATTTGAATCAAATGGATGCAGTTCTGGCTCTGGTTGAGAAGCCCACAAAATCACTTTTCGTGAGTTTGCCCATTTTCTATTTAAAATATATTTATTAACATTTTCTTTAAATATGGCTATGGAATCAAAAGCAGGGTTGCCCGTAACAACAACTTCACTATCAAGGCGCCCAGCATCCGTTAACTGTTTTTTTACAAATTCTGATAATACACAAACCTTGCTTGCATAACCAGGCTTACCAGTCCAGTCGAGAGATTGATAAGCAAATAAGTCAATTAGGCATAACGATAGAATATTTAGTTGACCTGCTGCATGAATCGCGGCTTTTTCAGTTCTTGGAGAATTAGTAGAAACAACTAAATCCGGACATTGCTGTTGAAAGAATTTTCTCATAAGATTAATTGGATAAAAAGCATGTCTACCTAGCTTTTTATATAACCTATCAGCCTCCTCCTCACCATAGCTTTCAACTAACTCACAAAAATTCAACCCCATGTAAGCAACGGATTCTTCATAAGAAACAAGTGCACTAGAGGACTTTAAGCCCACAAGCTTTTTACCAAAATCGAGTGCTCGATTATTTGATAGAGGAAGTAAATCCTTAAAACTCAAATAGGGGATTTTATTGCGTTTAAGAACAGAGCCTGCTGTAGTTAAACCAAGGACCATCAAATCAATACTCGGCACGTCCATTAACTCTTTCATTACTGGTAGCAGCATATTTACATGACCGCCGCCATAAGTAACAAATAAAACTTTTTTTGTCAAAATAGCTTCCTTTGCTCAATTCTTTTTTTAGATATTAGATTTAGAAAAAGCAATATAAATGAAGGTATTGCGTAGGCTAATGATGTATAACCAAACATTCCAACAAAAAAAGATAAAACAAAAATAATTAAAATATGCATTTTTTCAATAAAGAAAGAACTAGGAATAATTAATAAATTAAGCAATATAAATACAATCAAAGTCACTGAAAGCATAGCGATTAAAAACAAGTCAAAGTCTATAAAAATTCTACCAAAGCCATGATTCAGCATATTTAAAACACCTTCAAAGCCTCCACCAAAGAAACTTATATTTTTTTCAAAAACAAAAGAAATAAAATCGTATAAATACGTAATGATCAAAAAATAAAATAATATTTTTATCACACCCTTCTTCGAGAAAAATTTAGTTCCCATAAAATCTATTACAAATAAAGAAAAAAATGCAATTACGACAAACCCTGAAGAAACCATCGAAGTAAACAATGATAAAAAAACCAGGAAGCTTTTTTTAAAAAAAGAAAAAGAATCAAAATACGAAAAATAATATAACAATATTGATGCTGAAAAAATTCCGAAAATTGCACGACCATTGAGAATAAATAAAAGAGGGGACATTACGAGGAAAAATAAAGCAAAAGAAACATCTCTAGTTAAAATGATTCGAAGTACCTGGGAAGCGTATTTCAAATATATTTTACTTAGAACAACAACTATGACTAAATAAAGAAAAACTACATAAAAACTAAACCACTTTTCTTCAACAACTCCAGGAAATAAATCATTCATAAAGAATGCAGGATATACCAGAATATACCTAGGAAAATGATAATAAGACTCTATAGTAACTTGACCTAAATTTGACTCATGAACATCATAAACTTGCCCCCATATAGAAAACCCTATTAAGTCCAGCGCGATCATCAAAAAAAGAATAATTACTAGAGAATAATTAAAGACTCTTACTAAGTTCATTACAGGAATTTTCTAAACCAAATTTCTAATGCCATTAAAGCCCTAATTTCACGAGTATTATTCTCTTTCCCATTTATATGGTTTTCAAAAATAGATTTAACATAATCATAATTAAAAATACCACGTTTTTTTGTCTGCTCAGAAAACAATAAGTCACGGCATAAATCAGCTAATTCATCTTTAAACCAGTCGCCAATAGGCACGGTAAACATCTGTTTTTTTCGATAAGCTAGATGCTCACCTATGAGCTCAGAGACGGCTTTCTTATATAGATATTTTGTTTCACCTTGCTTCAGTTTTAAAGAGCCTGGCATAGAAAAAGCGTATTCAATCATTCTATAGTCTAAAAATGGAGCTCTATTTTCTAAAGAAACAGCCATACCCATTCGATCAGGTTTAACCAAGTTATTACCTGCTAGCAAAAGCATAGTATCCAGATAAAGTGCTTGATTAATTCTATCCATCTTTGATGCCTTTTGATAAAGTGGTTCTACCACATCATCAACACAAACTGCACCTATTTTTTTTAATACTTTACTCGAAAAAAGCTGAAGTCTCTTTTCATCTGAAAACAATGAAATATTATTCAAATAGCTTTTTCTAAACTCTCGATCTGATGATTCAAAATCATGATTCTCAAAAAAGGTTTTGTACTTATCATACCCCGCGAACAACTCATCTGCTCCGTCACCAGTGAGCACCATTTTCACATCTTTAGATGCTAAACTTGCTACTTTGTATGTTGGCAGGAATGAAACATCACCATGTGGTTGATCACAATGATAAGTTGCCATAGGCCATAACCCAATTAGGTTTGGTTCAACCTTTTGCATAATATGTTGTGTTTTAAATCGATTTGACGCTTCTTGTGCGAATGACGATTCATCATATTTAGGATCATCAAAACCAATACAAAAAGTTTTTACTGGGTGCTCTGTGTGACGGCTCATCAGGCCCACAACAGTACTCGAATCTACCCCACCCGATAAAAATGCACCAAAAGAAACATCGGCCCTCATGCGTATTTTTGTAGCATCATCTAAAATCTCATTAAAACCTTCTATCCATTCGCTTTCTGAACGCTCTACCGGCTCTATTGCCGCTAAATCCCACCAGCAGTGCTCACTTATCTCCCCTCTTGTGATTTTTAACCAGTGTCCAGGCTTAACGTGGAAGACCCCCTTAAACATAGTTAATGGTGGTGGGACATAATTAAACGCTAGAAATTGATTAATCGCATTTAGATTAATATCTTTCGTGGTCGAAGCCTTTAAAAGTGACTTTATTTCTGATGCAAATATAGTTCGTCCATTTTCATTTTGAAAATAAAGTGGCTTCTCACCTACTCTATCCTTCACTAAAAAAAGCGAATCGATTCGCTTATCATAAATTGCAATTGCAAACATTCCATTAAGCTTGGGGATGCATGCAATACCTTCTTTTTCATAAAGATTAAGAATAACTTCTGTGTCACACTTTGTTTTACAAGCATAGCCAGATAGTGCTAACTCTTGTGCTAACTCAATATGATTAAAAATTTCACCATTTTGAACAACAATGATATTCCCATCACCAGAAACAAACGGCTGTTTACCATGGTCTATATCCATAATGGATAACCTTTGATTACCAAGGGCAATACCATGTGTCTTATCGTGAAAAACCCCGTGTTCATCAGGGCCTCTATGCTGAATCGCCTTCCCCATTTCTTCAAGCACCTTATCTGTTAAAGAGAGCTTATTAGAATCAAAGTAACCAAAAATGCCACACACAACTAATTCCCTCCCTTAAACAGCACCTGCTTAATCGTTAATAAAATAATTTTAAAATCAAAAAATAATGAAGAACGATCAACATATTCTAAGTCCAACGCTAAACGCTGTTCTTCGTTGGCAGCCGAACGCAAAGTAGCCTGATGCAAACCTGTAATCCCAGGTTTAACTGAATTCCTTTTATCCCATTCTTTTTCAGAATAACCTTCCCTTTGAACAGGAACATTAGGTCTGGGTCCTACAATGCTCATTTCCCCTTTGAGGACATTTAACAACTGAGGTAATTCATCTAAACTAGTTCTTCTAATAAAGCTGCCAACGTTGGTAATGCGCTGATCATTGTTGCTCGTATAGTAAGGCCCAATATCCTCACTATTTTCAACCATACTTCTAAACTTATAAATAGAAAATAACTGTCCTAAATGGCCAATTCTTTGTTGAGTGAACAAAATTGGTCCTTTTGAATCAAGCCTAATAGCGATTGCTGTCAAAATTAAAACAGGAGATAAAATAATAAGCGCCATTGATGAGGTAATTATGTCAAAAGTTCGTTTCATCAATATTTCCTTGCAACAAAACTTTGCACGTTTTTGACAAACTTCATTCTATCTTGCTCTATTTTTTCTAGTTCACGATCCTTTAAGCCCGTTATAACTGTTTCAAGTTTGTTAATTTCGCTTTTAAACTCATTATCATGCATTCCATCTTTGCGAAAGGAACGAGACAAAATCACGGCCGTTGAATTCAAGCGCAAGTGCTCTGCTAAAACCATTTCTGCAGGCACTTCTCCTTCACCAACACGAGCAACTCCTCCGAAACCGAAAGGTAGTCCTGCCTCCTTTATGACTTTAACGAGCGAATCGACTGTGCCATTAGAGAGTAATTGAAACATAAATTTCAGACCATATTCGACATGTAAATCATTCAAGCCAATAAATATTTCTGTAACACCTTTAACCTTAACTATGTCCGCTATATTCAAAACAGCGTCTTTCGTTTCTACTAATGGTATAAACTTCACCCTTCCATCTATTAATTCCGAAAAAGCACTTACCTCCCTAGCTGTCCTAAACATAGGGAGCATTAAAATATCTGCACCACTTTGTATAGCTTCATTCACTTCTTTTTTTGAACCTTCATAAAGAGGGTTAAGCCTTACTAACAACTCCGAATTGGATAATGATCTCTTCACCTGCGCTATATCAGACATTTTATGAGAGCTAATAAAAGTATC
>JAGSHF010000177.1 GCA_023954685.1 Flavobacteriaceae bacterium
GTTAGGTTTTGTCACTTTTTGAGTGGGATAAAATTCACTAGCAGGAATGATTTGTTGAGGTGTAAACAATTCTTTAAAATTGACTTCAGAAATGAGTTGTTTACCATCTTTGTTACCCTTGTTTAAAAGAAACTGAATCCATTTACCAATGTCGTTTATAGAAGACCACATAGCGCCTGCCGGTCCAATCTTATCTGCTGACATTTGATCAATCTGTATAATTTTGCCATCAATTTCATAATGAGCATCCGCTTTATTCTCAATTGATTGCACTTGCCCTAATAAGGCATAGGTGTCGTTCATTTCTAAGGGTTGAAAAATTCGTTCTTTTAGAAATTCACCCCATGTTTGACCGCTAATAGCTTCAATAACATGACCAGCAGCCAAATACATCAGGTTTTGATATACAAAACTAGATCGTAGCGAATAACTTTTTTCTACTTCTCGCATCTTATACAATGCACTATCACTGCTTATGCTCATCACGCTCCATAGGTAATCCGTATTACCTAAGCCCGTCCTATGAGTTAGTAAATCTCTAATCGTGACTTCTCTTGTGAGGTAGGCATCTTTGAGTTGAAACTTTGGTAGATGATTGATGACTTTATCATCCCATTTTAATTTACCTTCATCAACAAGCATCGCCAAACCTGCAGCTACAAAAGCTTTGGTGGTCGACATGCAGCCAAAAAGTGTGTTTTCATTGACGTTTTTTTGCGTGCCAATGGTAGTTACCCCATACCCTTTTTTAAATATGATTTCACCATCTTTTACTACAGTCACAGCCAATCCAGGAGGACGCCATTGTTTCATTCCAGTTTGAATGTAAGCATCCAATTCGGATATTTGTTCAGATATAGATTGCCCGTTTATCGTAATGAATGTAAGCAATGATAGTATGATTGCCGTTGATCGTAGTTTCATGATAAATTGAATTTTGGTTGGTAAAGGTTTTCGTTGTGTTACAATTTAGTTAATTTTAGGGAGGACTAAAAGTGGCGAAGTATTAATATTAACAAGGATTTATAAATGTATTGGTTATTTTTTTAATTTATTTGTATTACGAAAGACCTGAATTATGAAACGCTTACTGCTACTGTTTACAATTTTTACTTGCACGCTGTCTTCTGCTCAATTATTAAATCCTGTAAAATGGACATTTGAAACCAAGCATCTTGGCAATAGTGAGTTTGAGTTGATTTTTGTAGCCGATATAGATAATCATTGGGCCATATATTCGCAGTTTCTTGATGAAGGAGGTCCATTACCTACAACCTTTAAGTTTGATACAAATGCAAATATTGAATTTATTGGAAATGTTCTTGAAGATGAAACCAATCGCGTCACCAAAATGGATATGGTTTTTGAAATGGAGGTTACTAAATTTTATAATCAAGCGCGCTTTATTCAAAAAGTAAAGTTATTGAGCGATAGTGCCACCTTAAAAGGCAATTTGGATTATATGACCTGTGATGATGAACAGTGTACTTTCAAACCAGATAATCCGTTTCAATTTAGCATTTCCGCTTCAGGAGAATCTACAGCAATTGCAACAACCGGTGCAAATATTAATATCGATAATATTTCGGTAAACAACTTGTTATATGGCGCACAGCCTCAAGCGTTGTCCAAATCTGATGTAATTTGCGAAGGTCAAACCGTAAGCGCTGCAAATGCAGTTACTCAAAAAGGAAAATCACTTTGGAGTATTTTCGGCCTTGGGTTTTTAGGAGGCTTATTGGCTTTATTAACACCATGCGTGTTTCCTATGATTCCATTAACGGTAAGCTTTTTCACCAAAAAAAGTGATAAAAAAAGCGGCTCAGGAATATCAAAAGCAGTGCTCTATGGCTTTTTTATTTTAGCGGTGTACTTAGTTTTAAGTATTCCGTTTCATTTATTAGATTCCGTGAATCCTGATATTTTAAATGAGATTTCTACCAATGTAATATTGAATATATTATTCTTTTTAATCTTTTTGTTTTTCGCTTTTTCATTTTTTGGATATTATGAATTGACCTTACCAGCTAGTTGGACGGCCAAAACCACACAAGGTGAAAATATTGGAGGGATTTTTGGAATATTTTTTATGGCCTTAACTTTGGCCATCGTGTCTTTTTCATGTACCGGTCCAATATTAGGATCTTTATTAGCAGGCTCTTTAACGGCTGATGGAGGCGCATGGCAACTTACTGCCGGAATGGGAGGCTTTGGTTTAGCCTTAGGGTTACCTTTTGCGCTTTTTGCAATGTTTCCACAAATGATGGATGCGTTACCAAAATCGGGTGGTTGGTTAAATACAACCAAAGTCATTTTAGGATTTCTAGAATTAGCATTAGCCTTTAAATTTCTTTCTAATGCCGATTTGGTAAAACACTGGGGGATATTGAAAATTGAAGTATTTCTAGGAATTTGGATATTAATATTTGCAGGATTGGCATTGTATTTATTTGCCAAGATTAAGTTTCCGCATGATTCACCAATTAAGAAATTATCGTTTTCAAGAATAACTTTTGGAATTTTAGTTGCAGCATTTACCGTGTATTTGGCTTCTGGTTTCAGAGTCAATAAAGACACCAATACATTTACCCCGCTTACTTTACTAAGTGGATTGGCCCCACCAGTAGGTTATAGCTTTTTGTATCCCAACGATTCGCCCAATAACCTTAAGTCATTTAAAGATTTGAAAGAAGGAATTGCTTATGCCCTAGAAGTGAATAAGCCTATTTTAATTGATTTCACCGGTTATGCTTGTGTGAATTGTCGTAAAATGGAAGAACATGTATGGCCCGAACCTGAAATTGACAATTATATTAGAAATGAGTATGTGCTAATTTCGTTGTATGTCGATGACAAAAAAGAATTGCCAGCAGATGAAAAGGTGCTCGTAAATAGAATTAATGGAGGGACTAGGCAGTTAGAAAATTACGGTCATAAATGGGCCCATTATCAAACACAATTTTTTAAAAGTAATTCTCAACCATTTTATGTTTTGCTTAGTTCTGATGGCAAAACAGTTTTAAACAAGCCTGTTGGCTATACGCCAGATGAAGAAGATTATGCCAGTTTTTTGCAATGTGGACTTGATGTTTTTGAACAATCTAAAGCCGCGCCAGCAACATTTAGCTTTGAGCAATAAGATGTAGTTCATCGGATATTTTAACTGGGATTTAGTAAAATTGATTAGATTTGGGACCTTCCAAACTAAATATAGCATGTTTCAAGATTTTTTAACCTACTTAGAATTCGGCTTCAATCATATCGTAACCTTTAAAGGCTACGATCATATTATTTTCTTAATTGTTTTAAGCGTGCCTTATGAATTCAAGGATTGGAAACGTGTATTTACGTTAATTTCGCTATTTACAATCGCTCACAGTATTACATTACTATTGTCAATCTATAATATTGTGCATCTTGATCATGCGCTCATTACATTTTTAATGCCAATTACAATTTTGATTGCTGCAATTTTTAATGTGTTTAGTGCGGGTAAAAAAGTGAAGCAGCATAGAATTAATATTCTGTTATTAGCTACTGTTTTTTTAGGAATGATGCATGGCTTTGCTTTTGCTACCGATTTCGCAAGTATTTTAGGTAGTGGGGATAATAAGATGATATCACTTGTTGAATTTGGCTTAGGAATTGAACTTGGGCAAATGCTTGTGGTATTCCTTTTTATGTTTTTAGGATTCTTAGGACAAACTATCTTTAGGTTTTCTACTAGAGATTGTGTTATGGTAATGTCTTCAATTGTTATAGGGTTGATTATACCGATAATTTGGAAAACCTCATATTTATCATAAAATTTTAATAATTTCAGATAAAGTTTGGTAAAACTTTAACGTAAACGTTCACTTTGAGTATCAAATACATTTTGAAGAAATCGTATTTTTGAGTCGTAGAGAAATAGTAATGCATTGAAGACATAAAATACACGGCCTGAATCTACGTTAGTGCTAAAGGCGATGAAATTTTATTGTATCTTTCTCGACCAAACGAATTGCCTATATGCCTAATAAAAAACAACTTAAATACGACAAAGCCTACTTAAGAATTGCAAATGAATGGGGTCAATTATCCTATTGTAAACGCAAACAAGTGGGAGCGATTATTGTAAAGGATAGAATGATTATTTCTGACGGCTATAATGGTACACCAACGGGTTTTGAGAATTTTTGTGAAGATGAAGAAGGGTATACTAAGTGGTACGTTTTGCATGCCGAGGCAAATGCAATTTCAAAGGTGGCATCGTCTACACAGTCTTGTAAGGGTGCAACATTATACATCACCTTATCGCCGTGTAAGGAGTGTAGTAAGCTAATTCATCAGGCTGGCATAGTTCGTGTTGTTTATAAACAAGCCTATAAGGACGAATCTGGGATTCGATTTTTAACTAAAGCAGGTATTGATGTTAAACATGTTGAAGATTTAAATTAATGAACATAAATAAAAAATATTTACCGCTTATTATTGGTGTTGCTTTAGCAGCAGGTATTTTCGTTGGTGGAAAATTGAGTTTTACGGATGCTCCTGATCGTTTATTTACTTCAAATTCAAAAAAAGACAAACTTAATAGACTTATCGATTACATCGATCACGAATATGTGGAGGATGTGAATACGGATAGTATTGTAGATGTTACAGTAAATCGTATTTTGGATAATTTGGATCCACATTCCACTTATATAGCAAAGGAAGATTTACAAGCCGAGACGGATAAAATGAAAGGTGACTTTGTGGGTATTGGGGTTACATTTTACACTTATCGTGATACCGTTACGGTAATAAGAGCATTACAAAACGGTCCAAGTGATAATGTTGGGATTAAAGGTGGAGATCGTATTATTGAAGCTAATGGAGACTCTATCTTTGGCAAAAACTGGAGTAATGATGCTGTGGTAAGTAAGCTAAAAGGAGAAAAAGGAACCAAAGTAAATCTTAAGGTGTATCGACCAAGTGAAAATAAAATTTTAGACTTTAAAGTTAGGCGTAATGATGTTCCTATTGTAAGCATGGATGCGGCCTATATGTTAAATGCTGATATAGGTTATATTAAAATAAATCGTTTTGCTGAAAGCACGTATAAGGAGTTTAAAAAAGGTTTAAATGAATTACAGGATCGAGGGGCTACTAAACTTGTACTAGATTTAAGAGATAATCCGGGAGGGTTTTTAAATATTGCTGAGCAAATTGCCGATGAGTTTTTAGAAAAGGATAAGCTTATTCTTTTTACTAAGAATAAAAAAGGTAACATTGAAAACAGTTACGCGACTGCAAAAGGTGATTTTGAAAAAGGTGATGTTTACGTGTTAATCAATGAAAATTCAGCTTCTGCAAGTGAAATTATTGCTGGAGCTTTACAAGATAATGATAAAGGAACGATTGTAGGTAGGCGATCTTTTGGAAAAGGGTTGGTGCAAAGAGAAATGTCTTTAGGAGATGGAAGTGCTATAAGATTAACTATTTCAAGATATTATACGCCAACGGGACGATCTATCCAGCGTTCTTATGAAAAAGGTAATAAAGATTATTACCATGAGTATTATAAACGTATCCAAAATGGAGAGTTAACCGATGAGCATAAAATTGAAGTTGCCGATTCTTTAAAATTTACAACACCAAAAGGAAAGGTTGTCTATGGAGGTGGTGGTATTATTCCAGATGAATTTGTAGCCATTGATGAGAAACGTGAAAATGCGACAATAAGCCGAATTCTAGCCAGTGGAATAATAGAATATTTTGTATTTGAAGAATTAGACAAAGATAGAACCACTTTTAAAAATATGAGTAAAGCGGATTTTAAGGATAATTTTGAAGTTAGTGATGAGGAGTTAAAACGTTTTAGCGATTACCTCAATGTAAGAGCGCGATACAAAATTAGCTTTGCAGCCTACAATGATGAAGTGAAACTATTTTTAAAAGCAAAACTGGCCGAACAACTTTATGGCCCCGAAGTCTATACTGAAATTACGAATATAGATGACGCAATGATAAATAGAGTACTAGATTTATCGTATCAAGATTAAATTTTATCGTGTACTTTTGTGTGATTACCGTTATTCCAAAGGGTTAAAATATCTGTAGCAACATGAGCGCCACTGCCTGAGGCTATTGCAAATTGACTGCGCCAACCCGCTAAAGTTCCAGCTACATATAGATTTTCCTCAATCAAATGATCTTCATTTTTCAACCAGATACGCTCTTTTAATATTGAAGCTCGAGGATGTGGTTCAATATATTTTTCTAACCCTTTAATGGTAAACAATTTGGTATAACCTACTGCAATAACTAGAATTTTTGAAGTCAATATTTGCTTATTAGTTTTAACCAAAAATCCATGTGGTGACTTATTGATTTCCAACACTTTTTCTCCTTCAATTTGTTGAATATGAGGATATGTGTTGGCCAATTGCAATTTTCCATTTTCTAGGATGGAAGCACCTGTTGTCCCTGGATTTACTCCTAAAACATTATTGAAAAGCGCATTTTGTAAATGTGAACTTTTTTGATGTGAGATAATACCAATATTTTTATTTTCAACATAATCACGTTGCTGAGCTGACCCTAAAACTAAGGCGCAAGACATGCCTGCAGCACCACCACCGATTATTAGAAGGTCAAACATTACCTTCTTTGTTTTGATTTTTGTTCAATCTTCTTAGAAACTCTTAAAATAGCCAAAAGTATAATAGCACTGAGTCCAGCAAAAATGGTTATTAACGCAATCATACTTTCACCTTCAAAAGGACTATTCAGATTGATTTGAGTTAAGTTATATCCAATTAAAACTATGGCTAAAACAGTTAATATATA
>JAGSHF010000026.1 GCA_023954685.1 Flavobacteriaceae bacterium
TCTCCTTTTTCATTACCTTCTGCTAAAACGTGCTTAACTAAATCGTGATATTGCTTCATAATATGTCCCACGAAAGCGGGAATCTCTTTAAATTAAAAATAGGTTTTTAAAGCGCGTTTAAATTCAGAAATAGATACTTCCACTACGCTCAGTATGACACATATTGAGTCGGGGTTAAAAATAAAAAAAAGCTTTAAATCAAAAGGAGAGAAGCTTAGTTTTATATTAAAAGTTATTAACTACTAAAAATGACCTTTCGCTAACGTTGTTAGGTACTGTCAATAAAAATATATTTTCATTTCAGTAATGCTCAAAGTGAGATATCAATTTGAATTTATCCAATAATCATTCCGGCTATAGTTGCTGAAATCAATGACGCTATTGTCCCGCCAATTAAAGCTTTCATTCCAAACTCAGATAAGACTTTGCGTTGCCCTGGGGCAAGAGAACCAATACCGCCAATCTGGATGCCGATAGAGGCAAAGTTAGCAAACCCACAAAGCATATACGTTGCCATAATAATGGATTTATTGTAATTGAGGTGCATTGCATTAGCCGCGTTTTTAAGATCTGCCAATTGAATATAACCTACAAACTCACTTGCAGCTAATTTGATACCCAACAATTGCCCCATCATCATCATGTCTTCAGTGGCAACCCCAATGAGCCACATGAGTGGCGCAAAAATGGTGCCCAGAACAGCTTCAAGCGATAAGCTTTGGTATGGTGTATTTGCCAACATCCATGTGTTAAGTGTTGTCACATCACCTACCCAACCTAAAATACCATTTATCATGGCGATAAATGCAACAAATACAAGAAGCATTGCGCCTACATTTACAGCAAGTTTTAAGCCTTCAGTAGTACCGTTGGCAATTGCATCTAAAATATTTGTTCCTATTTTATCTGTAGAAACTTGAACATCTGTATTAATCGCTTCGGTTTGAGGATATAATATTTTTGAGACTACAATAGCGCCGGGAGCGGCCATTACTGATGCCGCTAAAAGGTGTTTTGCAAATTGTAATCTGAGCACAGGGTCATCACCACCTAAAAAGCCGATGTAAGCTGCGAGCACAGCACCTGCAACGGTGGCCATGCCGCCAATCATAACCAGAAGCATCTCAGATTTGTTCATTTTTTCTAAGTAAGCCTTGATCAATAAGGGTGCTTCTGTTTGTCCCAAGAAAATATTTCCCGCAACACTCAAACTTTCTGCTCCTGATATTTTTAAAACCTTAGTTAATAGCCACGCTAATCCTTTTACTGCTTTTTGAATGAGACCTAGATAAAACAATACTGACGTAAGTGCAGAAAAGAATATGATGGTTGGTAATACTTGAAAGGCAAATATAAACCCAAAAGTATCCATATCTACCACAAGCCCTTCAAACAAAAATTGACTTCCTGCTCGCGTGTAATCAAGGACATTAACAAAGACCTGACCTACACTTTCAAAGGCGCTTTTTACAAAGTTAACTTTTAGTACGCCGATGGCAATTATGAGTTGAAAAGCGAGACCTAGTCCTACTGTTTTCCAGTCAATGGCTTTTTTGTTACTGCTAAAAGCAAAAGCTAACGCAAGTAGAGCAACCATTCCTAAAACACCACGCCATATACTATCAAACGAAATCCCTTGACTTGGAATTATAGCTGTTGTAGCTTCTTGAGCAAACGTGTAAGTGATTCCAAGAAAAATAGCTAAAATAGCCAATACTGTTTTTTTCATAATGAAAATTTTATCGTTTAGAGATTTCATCTCTTATACGCGCTGCAGTTTCGTAATCTTCATTATTAACAGCTTCACTTAGTAAATTATTAAGCTCTTCTATGGTTTTACCTTTAAAACTATCGGTAGATTTTGTTTCAATTTCTTCTGCTAAAACCTCGTCCAATAAAATATTGTCATCTGGTTCTTCATCTTTAGACGGATTAACTTTTAAATAGATACCAGCTTTGTCTAAAATGTTTTTATATGTAAAAATAGGTGCGTCAAAACGCAGCGCCAATGCAATGGCGTCACTAGTTCTGGCATCTATTATTTCTTCAATTTTATCCCGTTCACAAATTAAGCTCGAGTAAAAAACACCGTCTACCAATTTATGAATGATGACTTGTTTGATAACAATGTCATATCTGTCGGAGAAATTTTTGAATAAATCATGGGTTAATGGCCGGGGAGGCTTGATTTCTTTTTCTAGTGCAATAGCAATAGATTGTGCTTCAAAAGCACCAATAACAATTGGTAATTTACGGTCGCCATCAACTTCATTTAGTATAAGCGCATAAGCACCATTTTGGGTTTGGCTGTAGGAAATTCCTTTTATATTAAGACGAACTAAACTCATAGTATTTAAAACACAAAGAACTGCTTAAATTAGGACTTTACCAACTGTAGATTACAGTTTAAGATGAATAGCGCATTAATTTCGATAAAAATCTAAACGATTTTTAGGTAATGAATGCTTGTAAAGTTTAATTTAAGCAGTCCTTTTATAGTGACAAGTTAAAAAAATTAAGCGTTTTGGGCTTTAAATTCTTTTAATTTCTCTATTAATTGAGGTACAACTTCAAAAGCATCTCCCACAACACCGTAATCGGCTGCTTTAAAGAAAGGGGCTTCTGGATCTGTATTGATAACCACTTTTACTTTAGAAGCATTAATTCCTGCTAAATGTTGAATGGCGCCTGAAATGCCTATAGCAATATAAAGGTTAGAAGCTACTGGCTTACCAGTTTGTCCCACGTGCTCACTATGAGGACGCCATCCTAAATCTGAAACAGGCTTAGAACATGCTGTTGCGGCTCCTAAAACTTCTGCCAACTCTTCAATCATGCCCCAATTTTCAGGACCTTTTAATCCACGACCTCCAGACACTACTGTTTCTGCATCTGCAATAGAAACTTTATCGGTTGCTTTATCAATAGATTCTACTTTTACCGTTGCTTCTGTCATTGTTGGGGCAAAGTCACTTGCCGTTGCACTACCAGCATTTTCTACTAGTCCAAATGCGTTATTAGACACGCCAATAATTTTTACCTCTGAAGTAATTTCAGTATCGTTGAATGCTTTGTTAGTGAATGCTGTGCGTTTTACTGTAAACGGTGAAGTGCTTGAAGGTGCTTCTACAACATTGGATGCGTAACCTGCTTCTAAATTAACAGCTACAAGTGGTGCTAAATATTTGCTATCGGCAGATGAGCTTAAAACTAGGATTTTTGAATTTTCCTGCTTTGCTGCTTGCTTAATAACATCAGCATAAACTTTGGCGTCAAAACCATTTGTGTTGGTTACATTTAATACTTTGTCAACACCATACTTACCAAGTTCTGAAGCATCTTTTGTGTTAAATGTTAATGCCGTTACTGATGTTCCTATTTGTGACGCAACGGCCTTGGCATAAGAAGCAACTTCTAAAGCTGCTTTTTTAAATTTTCCTTGTTCGGATTCTGTATATACTAAAACTGACATAATGTTTTTTAAAATATAAATTCAAAACGCAAACCCAGTAAACTAGGTAGGCTCGTGTTTGAAATTTGGTTATTAAATGACTTTAGCTTCGTTATGAAGTAAGCTTACCAATTCGTCTAAATTATCTGGAGCAACTAATTTAACCGCACCTCTAGGAGCTGGTTTTTCAAACTTAACCGAAGTTGTTTTACTTTCTGATGTGGAAGCATCAGTAACCGTCAATGGTTTTTTTCTAGCCATCATGATTCCCCGCATGTTAGGAATTCGTAAGTCACTTTCTTCAACCAATCCTTTTTGACCTCCAATAATTAAAGGAAGCGATGTTGAAACCGTTTCTTTCCCTCCATCAATTTCTCTTATTGCGGTAGCGGTAGTACCGTCTACCTCTAAACCAATACAGTTATTAACAAAGTTCGCACCGGTTAAACCAGCAATCATTCCTGGAACCATTCCGCCGTTATAATCTATGGATTCACGTCCTGCAATAACCAAATCGTAAGCACCGTCTGTTATTACTTGAGAAAGTTCTTTTGCCACTGCAAAACCATCTGTTGCTATAGTATTTACTCTAATTGCAGCGTCAGCACCAATCGCTAATGCTTTACGCAGCGTAGGCTCAGTTTCAGGGCCTCCAACGTTTATAACATCTACCGAAGCCCCTTGTTTTTCTTTAAACCACATAGCTCTTGTTAAGCCAAATTCGTCATTCGGGTTAATCACAAACTGAACACCATTGGTGTCAAATTTTGTGTCACCATCAGTGAAATTAATTTTAGAAGTCGTGTCTGGAACATGACTTATACAAACTAATATTTTCATATCTATATTATATTTAAATCGTGATAATTTTTAAGGCTACGAAGGTAATTAAAATTCTAATAATTTCCTATGCATGCATAGGAAATTATTGTAATTGAGATTAGTTCATAATTTGTCAATAATTCTTACTTTTGTGCTTCCTAATAAAATAAGGTTAAATGAAAACAATTCAATTTAGAGAAGCAGTTTGTGAAGCAATGAGTGAAGAAATGCGTAGAGACGAAAGTATCTATTTAATGGGAGAGGAAGTTGCAGAGTATAACGGTGCCTATAAAGCTTCAAAAGGCATGTTGGATGAATTTGGAGAAAAGCGTGTTATTGATACCCCAATTGCTGAATTAGGTTTTGCAGGTATTGCCGTGGGTTCGACCATGACAGGTAATCGCCCAATTGTAGAGTTTATGACCTTCAATTTCGCGTTGGTAGGGATTGATCAAATTATAAATAACGCCGCAAAAATTAGACAGATGTCTGGTGGGCAATTTAAATGTCCAATTGTTTTTAGAGGACCTACAGGATCGGCAGGTCAATTGGGAGCAACACATTCACAAGCTTTTGAAAGTTGGTATGCCAATACGCCAGGGCTCAAAGTGATTGTGCCTTCTAATCCTTATGATGCAAAAGGTTTATTGAAAGCTGCTATCCGTGATGATGATCCGGTTATTTTTATGGAAAGTGAACAAATGTATGGTGATAAAGCGGAAGTGCCAGAAGGTGAATATGTTATTCCAATTGGAGTTGCTGAGATAAAGCGTGAGGGAACTGATGTTACTATAGTTTCTTTCGGGAAGATAATAAAGGAGGCTTATAAAGCCGCTGATGCATTAGAAAAAGAAGGTGTTTCTTGTGAAATTATTGATTTACGTACCGTACGTCCAATGGATCATGATGCTATTTTAAATTCGGTTAAAAAAACCAATCGTTTGGTGATTTTAGAAGAAGCATGGCCATTTGGAAATGTCGCAACAGAAATCACTTATCAAGTGCAAGCACAAGCGTTTGATTATTTAGATGCACCAATTGTAAAAATAAACACCGCAGATACACCTGCACCATATTCACCTGTATTGTTAGCCGAATGGCTTCCAAATAGCGAGGATGTTGTTAAAGCTGTTAAAAAGGTGATGTATAAATAAACCAATAAAAAGTTTACATTTACGTTATAAACTTCATCAGTATTGATGGAGTTTTTTTATAAATATGAAGTATAAATTACTAGGCTTATTCCTTTTTTGTATCAATTTTGCTTTGGCCCAAACCAAAGTGAGTGGTCATGTTTATGATGAAAATAATGAGCCTGTTGCTTTTGCTAATGTTATCTTTAAAAATTCTTCTATTGGTACTATAACCAATGAAAATGGCCGCTTTTATTTAGAATCTGATGAAACTTGGGATACTGTAGTGGTATCTTTTATTGGTTTTGAAACGCTGGAAATCCCGTTAGATAATAAGGTGAATTATGAATTAAAATTCACTTTAAAAGAAGAGGCCGGTCAGCTAGATGAAGTTTTGATTGTCACCGGAAGACAGCCAAAAAAGAATAACCCTGCTATAGATATTCTACGTAAAATATGGGAAAATAAACGTAAAAATGGTCTTAAAATCTTTAATCAATACACTTACGATAAATACGAAAAGGTAGAGTTTGACCTTAATACTATTGATAGTACTTTAATGCAAAGTAATGTGTTTAAGGGGATGGAGTTTGTTTTTGACCAAGTAGACACCTCTAAAGTTACCGGAAAAACCTATTTGCCTATATTTATTAATGAAGCCGTATCAACAGTATATGGAGACAATATAATAAACAAAGAAAAAGAAGAAGTAAAAGGCAATAAAAACTCTGGGTTTAATGACAATCAAGTTGTAATAGATTTTATTGATGATTTGTATTCTGATTACAATATTTATGATAATTATTTGAAATTTTTTGATAAAAGTTTTATTAGTCCATTATCAAAAACTGGCATTAATGTGTATAATTATGTACTATCAGATAGTGCTTTTGTGGATGATAAATGGTGTTATAACATCATATACTATCCGCGTAGGAAAAACGAGCTGACATTTAAGGGCGATTTTTGGGTAAATGACTCAACCTATGCAATTAAAGAAATAAATCTTCAGGCGAGTAAAAGCGCTAATATTAATTGGGTTAAAGAAATTTATATCGAGCAAGAATTTGAACTTTTAAATGATTCCTTATTTCTTTTAAAGCGCGATTATATGTTATCGGATTTTACGTTTAACAAGAAAGAAAAATCGCGTGGCGTATATGGTAAACGAACCACGTTATATAATAACTATGACTTTGATAAACCAAAACCTGCAAAGTTTTATGATGAAGAGGTTTATTATTATGATAAGGATGTATACGATCGAAGCGATGAGTTTTGGGAAAAGAATAGGATAGAAAAGTTGAATACTGATGAAAAGGGGGTATATCAAATGCTTGATACCTTAGTCACGGTTAAAAAATTTAAACGTCTATATAATTTAGGAAGTATTCTAACATCGGGATACATTGAATTTAATACACTTCCTCTTGATTATGGCCCCATATTTTCAACCTTCGGATTTAATGAAGTTGAAGGGTTAAGAATTAGAACGGGAGGACGTACTTATTTTGGACGAAATGATTTATGGCGTATAGAAGGGTTTTTGGCTTATGGATTTCGTGATAACAAGTTTAAATATGGCCTATCGGGGAAGTGGTTGGTTGATAAGAAAAATAGAATTATTCTTTCAGGAGGCAACCGACGCGATGTGGAACAAATAGGAGGTAGTTTAACCAACTCAACAGATGTTTTAGGGAGGAACATAGCTTCATCAGCCCTTTTTGCAACGAGTACCAATGATAAGTTAACCTCAATAAATCTTACCAGTTTTGCGGCTGAAATAGAACCCATGAAAAATGTTATTTTTAGAGTTGGGGCGGACTATAGAACGCTCGAATCTGCTTCTCAAACGTTTAGTTTAGATTATTACGACCCTGATTCTCCTACTGGCGTGTCTTCTGAAGTTAAACAATATGAAACAGCACTATCTGTGCGTTATTTTCCAAAGAGAAAAATGACTGGATATGGCGTGGAGCGTCATGAAGCAAATGATGATTTTGCGAGGTTGTTTGCGCAGGTTAGTTTTGGTGACAAAAGTGTTTTTAATAGTGATTTTGATTATACAAAAGTGCAAATGTCATATACACAACCTTGGCAAATAGGCGGATTTGGACGTTTGTTTTCTACCATAGAAATTGGAAAAACTTTTGGAGCAGTACCACTTGGTTTATTGAGTATTATTCCCGGTAACCAATCGTATTGGTCAGTATATAATACTTTTTCACAGTTAGATTTTTATGAATTTGTGACAGATACTTATGCATCATTACATTTACAACATAATTTTAACGGACGTCTATTTTCTAGAATACCTTTTTTACGGAAGTTAAATTGGAGAGAAGTAATAAGTTTTAGAACAGCCTGGGGCAGTATCTCTGATGAAAATAAAGCTTTAAACGCATCAGGTCTGGTCTATGTTGCACCAGATGATCAAATGTATTATGAATACAGTGTCGGCATTGGTAATATCTTTAAAATTCTGCGAATTGACTTTAACTTTAGAGGCAACTATTTAGACAACCCTGATGCTAGAAATTTTGGTATTACGGGTACTTTTGGGTTTCATTTTTAAATGTGGTAGTGGCAATTATTGCTTGTATTCATTTATTGAAAACTATTTATTTTAAACCAAAGAACGACTTCTAGTATTACATTTGGGTGTCATAAATTACAGCAAATTGTTTTGGAATATCCTCTATCAGTTCCCCTAAATTTTGTCTTAGGTCAATTTCTATGCCACGCGCCATTGTAGAAATAGGAACATCATTTGCAGAGCCTTCAAAAGGATTTTCACCCGTTCTTCCTATTTTTTCCATCGTATTAAAAACCCATGCTATAATAACATAAAAAGGGATAGAAAGCCATATAAACAGGCCGCCAATAACAGGCTTTGAAATACTAATCTCAGTCCCTATTTCTGCAAATTGAGACACGATAGCAAATGGTAATAGCAGAATGAAAATCCACATAAAATAATGATTTAAAGTGGCAAAATGTCGTGGGTAAGGAAAGTTTTTAATCCGTTCTGACTGCCCTTGCAAGGTGTATAATTCTTGGACTATGCCTTCTAGCTCCAAAAATGAAAACTCCCAAATCACACCTTTTTCTTTTAAGCGTCTAAGGTGGTGGGATTGTAAATAGAGCATTGCAGTTTGTTTATTGTTTTTACTCATAACATACTCCAGATCTTGTTTTGAGAGGTATGGAGCCATATCATCTTCCACATTCGATTCCCATTCAGGAGGACTCACCATTTCATTCCATTCTCTATTGGCTTTTTCTTGCATAACAGTTTCCCATGGCTTAGACACTCTCATAGCGTGTCTTAAGGCTGTCATCCAAGCAATATGCCTATACGTAAGCGTTTTAATTTCTTGATGGAGTTCTTCTTTTGAAAGTTTTTCAGTGGCATATTCATTGTTGACCATATCTTGAACAAAGGTTCCAAAAGTCCTTGAAGTATTTACAATACCTCCCCATATTTTTCTTGCCTCCCATATTCTACCATAAGCAGAGTTGTTTTGAAAACCAATAACAAAAGCAACGGCTGTCCCTATTAATGCAAGAGGAGTCCATGGAATTTTTAACCAATCTAAATCAAAAAAATAGTATAATGATACCGATGCAGATATGATGCCTGTAAACAATAAAGTCTCATATCGTGTCCATTTGGCCATGTCCAATACCTTGTAAACCTTTTTTGTATACATAATTTTAATTATTTAAAGATTGGTAAATGTCATTGTCTAACTCATTAGTACTATGACCTAAAGGGCCATTAATACTATGAATTAGGCTAAAACGCCACACAAATAAAAGTCAGAATTTAACTGACATTATCAAATAGACAATTGTTAGATCAGGTCAATTCAATTAACCATTGCATATCAATTATCAATTTGGATGTTTTAATTAAGAAAACTAAATCCAATAGATAAAGAAAGCGTTGACAATGCATCTAAACTTGCAGCAGATGGGCTGTACAAATACCTAAGGGCAACATTCATTCCAGATCCAGAATAGCCAAATGGAATGTGTGAACCAATCTCGGGTTGAAAACCAATTCCGAAAGAATCATCGGTATAAGATCTAAGCCCAATATCACTACGTTGTTTTACAAAAACGCCACCAATACCGCCACCAACATAGAATGTAGGTGTTTTAGTGCCCTCACTTTTGAAATAATAATGTGATGTAAAAAGTATTGGCAATATGTTTAAATAATTGACTTGAGTCCCTGATATATGTCCTGGTGTACCTTCTATGGTTACAGGAATTGGGTTCGCGTCAGTTACTTTGTCAGTCAACACATCCCAGGCAAAAAATCCACCGATGCTTACATTACTATTGATAAAAGACCGTCCTTCAACTGAAAAACCTCTAAAGTTAACATTTTGTACAAAATCGCCAGTTTCACCTAAACCTGTTGAAATATCCCAATTTATAGCCCAATAAGAATTCTGACTAAAGGAATAATTAATTGTTCCACATAAAATTAATAGGAGTATATATACTTTTTTCATTAGAAATCGTTTTTTATATTATTTTAAATATGGGGATTGATTGAATGCTTGATTAACACCTTCAATAGTTCTAGAACTATTTGATGAAGATGAAGAAGATAACAAACCTCTAATAATTGCATTCCAAGAAGCACTAGTGCCACCTGATCTAAGATCAGTTAATTCTAATAAAACAGTGCCCACACTATAGGATGATACACCTACAACAGGTGGATAACAATACCAGTACCAAAATCCTGGTAAGCAAGGAGGGTATATGATACTTGCCTGCGTGTTTTTTCTAAGAACAATTGAAGGAACTATCCCTGCTTCTACTTGTGGCGCAGGATCATTGGATGTTATAACCGTTACACTAGCGTTGTTTGGAGTTGGAAAAGGAGTTTCAGATTTACTATAAATAAAGACATTACTAGCTCCGTATAAACTAACCAAATTATCCAATGTGGTGTTTAATATTTCATCATCTATTTCACCGTTATAGGCAATATCATCACCATCATCACCTTTTAATTGTGCAACGTCCCAATAGATGATAGCAGAACTAGGCGCTGGATTAAAGTCATTTTCAGTATAAAAAGTACTGACTGTGTCCAAATCTTCTAAGTTAACATCACCATCTGGATAACAAGAATTAAGCACTAACGTTACAATAGAAAGCGCAAAAATTTTAAAATATTTGTTTTTCATTTTTAAAATATGTTTAATAAAAATCTGAGACAAAATTAAATTCTAAATAACTTAAAACCAAGAATATTCGTTATAATATTAATTTTAGGATTGAAATTATATTATTGCTTAAACCTTTTCAAGGATGTTTAATTATAGATGTTTTACAATACGCCTTTTGTCAGCGAATTGATAAAAAACTTAGTTGTCATCCCCAGGGTGATAGGTTTTTTGGGCTCGTTTTTCAACATCCATTCTATAAAAGGCGACATCTTTAAACTCACCATCGGCATAACGTTGAGATTGATCAGCAAAATGGGGAGAATCTGGATTGCCGCTTTGTCCGCCGGCTAACATGGATTTTGCTTTTAGTTTGTCGCCAAATTCAACAACGGCAACAAAGCTATTTCCCGCCACGCCATATTGACGCTTAGTATCAGTGCCAAATCGAGCTCCAAAAGAAGCTAAAGCACCCCATGAACTGGAGGCCATCCCAACTGGAAGGCTTGGTTTTGAATCGTCAAACTCTTGGGAAATCTCACCATCATTTCTTTGGTAGCGATTAAATTCACCCCATGGGGTTTGCCAGGATCCAAAATCGGCTATTAAATTGTCCAATCCATTTTGGAAAATCTCTAATCGTTCTTTGTGAGAAGACGTTTTACTCATATAATTAAAACGTCCCAATCGTGAGATCCGTTTGTTACCCGTCATGGTAGGGATTTTTCCAGACTCAAAGTAAGCATTGAGATAAAAATTAGTTAAGGTCATCTCAATAGAATTTTCAGAAACTCTAAAGTCCCATTCTTTTAATAATGCAATAGCATCTTTAGCGTCTTGTGATTCAAGGTCAATGTTTTTTGCAGCCTCTAGAAGTCCTGATGCCAATTGATCTGCTCCCGGTAAATAAGAGTCGTAGGCCAAATCAATTAATGAATCTAAGGTTAGGTCATCTGCTTTGGTCAATAATGGAATGGCATGAATGCCTCTAAAATTTTCTGGAAAAGAGGTCATGTAATTCGGGTAATCCTCACGTTTTGGACTGTATTCGGCAGCGCTAGTAAAAGGAGTAGAGTTACAATTCTGAATCCATCCGTTTGGTGGGTTCAGGACTATAATATTGTCTTCTAAATTATGTAAACCATTCCAATCGGTTTCTGGATTGCTTCCATCTACGGGTTGTGTATAATCAAATTTCACATTACGTTTAGGGATGAAATTACCGTGATAATAGGCAATAGTGCCATCAGCATCAGCATAAACCGTATTGTTTGATGAATTGGTGCGGATTTCCATCATGTTATAAAACTCATCGTGACTGGATTTTTTGGTTCGCGTAAATGACTGCTCTAAAGCTTTTACGGGACTCCACATTAATGCGGTTGCTACCCATTTATCATTATTGGCATGGGTAATTGGACCATGATGCGTTCTATACATCATAAAGGTCTTATCTTCTAATCCATTAACGCCTTTATATTTCAAAGTCACGGGCATGGAATCTACAGAGCGCAGTGTTTCACCATATTTATATGATATTTTTGACCCTTCTTTTATTATGGTTTCTTCAAATTCGTCAATAATATCTGTACCTGTTGAGGTGTGCATCCATCCTGTTTTTTCATTGAATCCTTGATATACAAAAAATTGTCCCCATGTTACTGCACCATAAGCATTCAAACCTTCTTCACTTACCACATGTACTTCGCCACGGAAAAAAAATGAAGTATGCGGATTGATAAGTAGCATGGCGTTACCAGATTTTGTTTTAGCACCTGCAATGGCAAAACCGTTAGAACCTCTAGGTTCATCATCGCTTAATCTAATTAAGCCATCGTTTACAGCAACGGTATTATCATTGGCCTTATCATAAAACGCTTTTATTTTTGCAGTAGAAACCCTTTCAATATCACCACCAATTGAACCTTCGCTAAAAAACATGGGCATCCATGGTTCAAAATGTGTAAGTAATTTTGGTTTGACTTCTGGATGTTTAGAAAGATAGTAGTTAATACCATCTGCAAAGGCGATGCATAATTTTTGAAGCCATTTCGGGCTGTTGTTATAATTTTCAATAGCCTCGGCTTTGGTCATATATAAATTTGCTCTTAAATCACTATACAATGATTTTTCGCCTTCAACTTCGGCCAATCTTCCAATGGCCCAGATGTAATTACGTTCAACACGATTAAAATCATCTTCGCACTGCGCATATAACAATCCAAAAACAGCATCGGCATCAGTTTTCCCATAAATATGAGGAACGCCAAAATCGTCTCTAATGATTTCTACATTTTCAGCGTGTTGCTCCCAACGCTTAGCTTCTTCTGACAATGCCACTTCTTTAGTGGTAGTGTCATTTTTGCAACTGTAAGATAAGATGATGATTAATAAAAAGAAAAAACGCTTCATAAAGAGTTGATTTTAGGTGATATTTTGAGTTGTTATAGTCGCATATTTTTGTCAGCTAACTAAGATAATTTAAATTTTTATAAACTCGATAATAATTTAGTTGTTCAAACTCAAAAGGTTGCCTACCTTTGCATCCCTTAAAAATTTGAAGATATGAGTCCACAAGGAAAATTGAGTTTTGATGTATTGATAGAGATTCCAAAAGGAAGTCGCAATAAATATGAGTATGATTTTGAACTAAATAAAATCCGTTTTGATCGTATGTTGTTTTCATCAATGATGTATCCGGGAGATTATGGATTTATTCCAGAAACCTTGGCGCTTGATGGCGATCCATTGGATGTTCTAGTTATGGGAACTGAACCAACATTCCCAATGTGTGTGATGGAAGTAAAGCCAATAGGGGTTTTCCATATGGCCGATGAAAAAGGACCAGATGAAAAATTAATTTGTGTACCAGTTACGGATCCAATCTGGAATAGTTATAACGATTTATCAGATTTAAACGCACATAGAAAAAAAGAAATCACTCATTTCTTTCAAGTGTACAAGGACTTAGAGGAAAAGAAAGTTGACGTTGGCGGTTGGGGAGATGCACAAGAAGCTTACGATATTTTAAATAAATGTGTGGAACGCTATGAAAATAGTGAGCACAAAACAAACGGTGATTTTACAATATAGTAAGGCGCATATTAGAATATATCAAACCCTTCTAGATGAAATTTAGAAGGGTTTTTTTGTTCGCATTGATTTTGTTACATTTACGCCGCTTAAAACTAATCATAAACAAAAAAATAATATGGAATCAATGATGATTTATATGCCGATAGCTATGGCAGCTTTAGGTTTAATTTACATGGTCGTAAAGCAATCATGGGTAATGAAGCAAGATGCAGGCGATGGGAAAATGAAAGAAATTTCAGATCACATCTATGAAGGCGCATTGGCTTTTTTAAATGCAGAATACAGGTTATTGACCGTATTTGTAATTATAGTAAGTATTCTTTTAACAGTTGTGTCTTTTATTGTGCCTACAACGCACTGGTTGATTGTAATCGCTTTTATTTGTGGTGCAATCTTTTCAGCATTTGCTGGAAACATTGGGATGAAAATAGCAACAAAAACTAATGTTAGAACGACACAAGCAGCGCGTACAAGTTTGCCAAATGCGCTTAAAGTTTCTTTTAGTGGTGGTACAGTTATGGGGCTTGGGGTTGCTGGTTTAGCAGTTCTAGGATTAACCTTTTTCTTTATTTTATTCTTTTGGTTCTTTATGGGAAGTGAATGGACGAATACGATGGACATGACTATCGTTCTAGAAACTTTAGCTGGTTTTTCTCTTGGAGCTGAATCTATTGCCTTATTCGCAAGAGTAGGTGGTGGTATTTATACAAAGGCAGCAGATGTTGGAGCGGATTTAGTAGGTAAAGTTGAAGCTGGTATTCCAGAAGATGATCCTCGTAATCCTGCTACAATTGCGGATAATGTAGGCGATAATGTAGGAGATGTTGCTGGTATGGGGGCCGATTTATTTGGTTCTTATGTTGCAACGGTTTTAGCAGCAATGGTTCTTGGAAACTATGTGATTAAAGATATGGGTGGTAATATTGATGATGCCTTTGGTGGTATTGGACCAATCTTATTACCAATGGCAATTGCCGGTGCGGGAATTATCATTTCTATCATTGGAACAACGTTAGTGAAAATTAAATCTAACGATGCGAAAGAAGCCCAAGTAATGGGTGCTTTAAACAAAGGAAATATTACAGCAATCATATTGGTGGCAGTTTCATGTTTTGGATTGGTAAATTGGATGTTGCCGGAAACCATGACAATGAATTTCTTTGGAGAAGGCTTAGTTGAAATTTCTGCAATGCGAGTATTCTATGCAACTTTAGTTGGATTGATAGTAGGTGGCGTTATTTCCGCAGTAACTGAATATTATACAGGTTTAGGTAAAAAACCAATTTTAAATATTGTACAACAATCAAGTACTGGAGCCGGAACAAATATTATTGCTGGTTTAGCAACGGGTATGATTTCTACATTCCCTTCGGTATTGTTATTTGCAGGAGCCATTTGGGCCTCTTATGCGTTTGCAGGATTTTACGGAGTAGCTTTAGCGGCTTCCGCTATGATGGCAACAACAGCCATGCAATTGGCTATTGATGCATTTGGACCAATTTCTGATAATGCAGGTGGTATTGCTGAAATGAGTGAGCAAGAGCCTATTGTTAGAGAGCGTACAGATATTTTAGATTCCGTTGGTAATACCACTGCAGCAACAGGAAAAGGATTCGCTATTGCTTCTGCGGCTTTAACCTCTTTAGCCTTATTTGCTGCTTATGTAACATTTACAGGCATTGATGGTATTAACATTTTTAAAGCACCTGTTTTAGCTATGTTATTTGTTGGAGGCATGGTGCCGGTAGTTTTTTCTGCACTAGCAATGAATGCCGTAGGAAAGGCAGCGATGGAAATGGTTGAAGAAGTACGTCGTCAGTTTAGAGAAATTCCGGGAATAATGGAAGGCACTGGGAAACCAGAATACGATAAATGTGTAGCGATTTCTACTAAAGCATCTTTAAAGGAAATGATGTTGCCTGGTTTATTAACCATTGGATTTCCATTAGTTATTGCGTTTGTGCCAATGTTATTTGGAATGGAAAATATGGCCATTGCAGAAATGTTAGGAGGTTATATGGCTGGAGTTACTGTATCTGGTGTGCTTTGGGCGATTTTCCAAAATAATGCTGGTGGCGCTTGGGATAATGCTAAAAAATCTTTTGAAGCTGGTGTAGAAATTAATGGAGAAATGACTTATAAAGGTTCTGAAGCACACAAAGCTGCTGTAACTGGAGATACAGTTGGAGATCCTTTTAAGGATACTTCTGGACCATCAATGAATATTCTAATTAAACTAACATGTTTAATTGGTTTAGTCATTGCACCAATATTAGGAGGTCATTCTTCTGAAGAACGTCATGACATGACTACTGAATTAAACGTTTGGATTGATAAAGACGGAAAAGAACATGAGCTTAAAGAAGGCGCTAAGTTTGTTTTTAAAGAGTCCGGTGAAGACAGTAAAAATGTCGATATTAAAATGAAAAAAAATGACGATGGCACTGTTGAGGCTACGGTAACGACAACAACTTCTGAAAACGGAGAAGATAGTATTGAGAAAAAAGTATTTTCAGGAACACCAGAAGAAGTAGAGGCTAAATTAGCAACATATAAATCGGATGGACTTCATTTAGAACATAAAGGCGATCATGGTGCTGCTGCTGATGCCATTCATAAAGAGGTAAAAGTCAACATGACGAAGAATGATGATGGTACTGTGAAAGCTATTGTTTCTACCACCACTACTGAAAACGGAAAAGCTGTGACTAAAGATGAAGTCTTTGAAGGGACTGAGGCAGAGGTAAAGGCTAAGTTAGAGGCGTTGAAAGATGTTGATGTTAAAGTTGTAAAAGAAGAAATTATCGAGGAAGTTGAAGAAACCAACTAGACTCAATTATTATATATAAAAAAACCACATCAATTGATGTGGTTTTTTTATATATAATAATGCTGTTAAAATAAGCCGTGAATTTCGGCGTCAATTTTATTGATTATGCTTCCTAAATCTTCAGGGTTATCTACAAAATCTAATGCGTCCACATCAATTATAAGCAAATTGCCTTTGTTGTAACCATGAATCCATGCTTCATAGCGCTCATTTAATCGACTTAAATAATCAATACTAATCGAGTTTTCATAATCGCGTCCACGTTTGTGGATTTGTGCTACAAGATTAGAAATGGAGCTTCTCAAATAAATAAGTAAATCAGGGCCTTTTACAAAAGATTCCATCAACTCAAATAGTGATGAGTAATTTTCAAAATCACGATTGGTCATTAAGCCCATAGCATGCAAGTTTGGTGCAAATATATGAGCATCTTCATATATCGTTCTATCCTGAATAATATCTTTTCCGCCTTGTTGAATTTGATTCACTTGACGAAAACGGCTGTTTAAAAAATAAACCTGTAGGTTAAAACTCCAACGTTCCATTTGGTTGTAAAAATCGTCCAAATAAGGATTGTCTACCACATCTTCCAGTTGTGCTTCCCATTTGTAATGTTTGGCAAGTAATTTTGTAAGCGTAGTTTTTCCTGCGCCAATATTTCCGGCTATTGCAACGTGCATAGGTATTATTGATTTATTAGTTGGTATTGGTAAAGGTTTTCACCGTCGTAAATATACAAGCTTTCGTTGGTTACAAAAAACTGTTTTATTAACAATTCAGGGAGATTTAGTTGTTTGATTTCTTGACCTTTTTTAGATTTAAAATAGAGTGTGTTTTTTTTTAAAAGGAATAAGTTATCGTTGTTTTCTTCTAATTGCGTAAAGCCAGTATTGTGTTGTTTGGAAATAACGCTTCCAAAATAACTGAAAGTATAAAGTTGAGCATCGGTGAGTAACCAACAATTATTGTAATTACTCGCTAAATCTATAACAGAACCCGTAATTGGTAGACTTTCTTCTTTAGACTTTAAGGCGATATAATCAAAAACTTCCAGTTGTTGTGTGTCTTGGTTATATATCCAAATGGTGTTGTCATTAAAAAAAGAGATATGAGTTACCTGTCTTAAAGGGTCTAAGGTGTTGAAATCTATTTTTGTAATTTCTGCCAGTCGGTTATCTAAAACCACCACTGTGTTAAAATCACGATAAAACAAACTGATTTTTAAGGGATTGAAAATTTTAGCCGTGCTAATTTCTCCTAATTGAACATTGCTGTAATTGATAAGCTTATCCCCATCTTTTTTATAAAAAACAGAATTGGCAATGTAATATTGAACGCCAAAATTGTCTATGCCTATCATTTGATCTGCTTCTATTTTTTCTGTAGAAACATGTTTGAATTCAATGTTTTCTTGTGAAAAAACAAATATTGAAATAAAGAAAAACAGGAATTTGATAGCGTTCATTGTACGGCTAAAAGTACAAAAATTGAATCATTATTTTTAACAGATTAATTTATAACCATATCCTCTTACATTTACAATTTGAATGCTACCGTCTTTAGCGAGTTTTTTTCGTAATTTACTTATGAAAACATCCATACTTCGTGCCGAAAAGAAATCGTCATTGCTCCAAAGTTTGTTGAGTATAAATTTTCGTTCTAAAACTTGATTTTTATGATTTATCAAGTGAAATAATAGATGCGCTTCCCTATGTGTGAGTTGAACAGGGTCTTCAGATTGATATTGAAGTGATTGTTTTGGGAAATTAAAATGGAAATCACCTAACTCAATAATTGAAGCGGTTTGTTGTATTTTTTTACGATCCAATAAATTATGGATTCTTACAATGAGCTCTTCCATACTAAATGGCTTTTTGAGATAGTCATTACCACCTATGGAAAACCCCTCTACAACATCTTCGGTTTGCGATTTTGCTGTCAAAAAGATAATAGGAATAGCATCGCCTTCTTGCCGGATTTCCTTTGCTAAAGTAAACCCATCCTTTTTTGGCATCATTACATCTAGAACGAGTAGTTGAGGTTTTTCTTGTTTGTAAGTTTGATATGCTTTTTCACCATTTTCACAGAGTAATACTTTAAAGCCTCTAGTTTCTAAACTTTCTTTTATAATTAAGCCTAAGGCCGGCTCATCTTCTGCGAGCAATATGGTAGTAGATTTAAGCATTTGGTATTTTAATTTTAAAAGTCGTCCAATTATCATTTAAATCTAATGAAATATTTCCATTGTGTTTTTCAATGATCCGCTTTGTATAGTAGAGTCCAATTCCGAAACCTTTTACATCATGGGTGTTTCCTGTGTGGACTCTATAAAATTTTTCAAAAATTTTATCTTTTTGAGACTTACTTAATGTGTTTCCGCTATCTGATATGGCCACCTCTATAGCACCCTCTTTTTTAATGAGCTTGACATTGATAGTATTACCACCGTATTTAATGGCGTTGTCTAGAATGTTATTAATAGCATTGTCAATATGAAATGGATCTGCTTTGGCTAAAACCGTTTCGTTAAGGTGATCAAAAATGATTGTTTTATTTGATTGCATTTTATGTTTTTCAATGATGCCGTATAGCAAATCGTTGAGATCTATAGATTCTTTATTCAAATTCAAATTGTCACTATCCAATGTTGCTGTTTCTAACAGTTTTTCTACCATAACGTTAAGTTTTGATAATTGATCGATTGACATGTTGAGGTAAGTTCTCGTTTTCTCTTTGTCATCAATAACTTTAAAGTTTTTGATACTTTCTAAGGCAACACCAATAGTAGCAATAGGCGTTTTAAACTCATGAGTGATATTACTAATTAAATCGTTTTTAACTTCAGCCAATTGCTTTTGTTTTTGAATAATTTTTAATAAATAAAATAAGCAACTTATCACTGCCAAAACCAATAACGTTGACATGAACATACCAGCCATGATACGTTTTAATATCGTTTTGGTTTCATTAGTGAAATGAACAGACAACTCATTATCCATTGGCAGAAAAGGTGATTTTGATACGGTTGTCAATCCGTTACCATTAATTTTATTTTCAATTTTTAAAGTGTCAATGGGACTGCTATAATGTAAGTTGTATTTTAAATCCAAGCTTTTACGTTGTAATTCTTTAGAGAACAAACTGTCAACTTCAGTTAAATCTAGAGTTTCTCTATGCATGGAAATCACGACTTTTGAAGTTAAAGTGTTTAAATTCTGAAGTGTTAAGGTGTCATTTTCTGTAAAATCTACTCTGGACACATGTGTACGTCGTTTAATTGTGGGGTTATCATTTTGAATAAACGTAAGGAGCGAATCTACACCTCCCAATGTTGAAATATGATCACCATTTGTAATATTAATACGGAAAGAATCTTTTGTCATGCCGTCACGTTCAAACAATTCAACATCTTTAAATAGACTATCAATAGCCATGATTGCATTTGGCGAAGAGATTAAGCTGTCAGAATTAAACGAAAAGGCAACCGCTCTATTTTGAGCAAGGTTGGCATAATAGGATTCTATGGCATTGTCCAAACTTATTTGCACATCATTAATAAGCTGCTGTTTATTAATGCCATAATTTTTATAGTTCCAATACATTTGTAGTCCAATTGTGGCTACAATGACTGTAACAATTAAATATAGCATCCATTTATATCTATTGTCATTCATAATTCAAATGTAAATGTTAATGCAGTATTGTACCAAATGACTTAACACTAGTTAACACTAGTTAACGCTAATAACTAGAAATCCTTCGCATATTTGTAATGTAAAATAATTATAAATCATATTAAGATGACAAGAATAGTTTCAATTGTAATGATGGGTTTGATGTTCATAACGACTAGTGTTATGGCTCAAGATTTTCAGGGTGTGGCGACCTATAAGTCTAAGCGAAAGATGGATATTAAAATGGATAGCACACAAATGGATGGTGATATGCAGAAGCAAATGATGGAAATGCTTACAAAACAATTTGAAAAAACGTATAAGCTCACCTTTAATAAGGAAGAGTCCTTATATAAGGAGGAGGAAAAGCTAGAAGCACCTCAAACTAGTGGGATGCAAATTGTTATTGCAGGTGCCGGAGGTTCTGATGTGCTTTATAGAAACGTAAAAGAGCAGCGTTATACCAATCAAAATGAATTGATGGGAAAAGTTTTTTTAATTCAAGATCAATTGAAGCCTACAGATTGGGTTTTGGGTAGCGAAACGAAAAATATTGGCAATTATACGTGTTATAAAGCAACTTCAACAAGAGAACAAGAAGTACGCGAAAGTAGAATGAGCGTCAATGGTGATAATCATAAAGAAGAAAATGAAAAGGCAGAACCGAAGATGGAAACGATTACCATAACGGCATGGTATACACCGCAAATTCCAATAAATAGTGGGCCAGGAAATTATTATGGATTGCCTGGGTTAATCTTAGAAGTGAATGATGGGTCTGAAACAGTGATTTGTAGTAAAATTGTCATGAACCCTAAAGATAATGTTCGCATTTCAGAACCCACCAAAGGCAAGGTAATCACTCAAGTTGAGTTTAATGAAGTTATGGAAAAGAAAATGAAGGAAATGGAAGAGCGCTACAACAGTAATAGAAAGGGAGATGGACACGGTGTTCAAATAAGAATCGGTGGCTAATATTAAGATTATTTTAACATTTCAGATTTAAACTATTTGTTTCATAAGAAGTCCAATACTTGTTAAAAGTGATACTTTTAACTTTAAACAAAAGACTTTAGTATTATGAAACGTCATTGCCATAACATCACCCTTAGTGCCTTCGCCCTAATTTTATCCACTGTAGGATTTGCACAAGATTTCCAAGGACAAGCTTATTATTTTTCTAAAACCACAATAGACATGGGTAATTTTGGAGGAAGAGAAATGAGTGAGGATAGGAAAAAAGAAATTGCAGAACGCATGAAAAGTATGTTTGAAAAAACATTTGTATTGACTTTTAATAAAGAAGAGTCCTTATATAAGGAAGAAGAAACATTAGAAGCACCTGGAGGAGGAAGAGGTGGAATGCGTTTTATGGGTGCAGGAATTGGAGGTGGTAACCAATATAAAAATGTAAAGACCAATAAATTAATGCAAGAGCAAGAGTTTTTTGGAAAGCAATTTTTAATCAATGACGACCTTCCAAAATTGGAATGGGTAATGACTGGGGAAACCAAGCAAATTGGTAAGTATTTATGTATGAAAGCTACTGCAGTAAAACAATTAGACGGGAGTGATTTCATGAACGCCAGGAGACGAAACCGAGACAATGATAAAGAAGAAAAGGAAACAGATTCAACTAAAACGAACAACCCAATTGACAACATAGAAATTCCAAAGGAAGTGACGATCACGGCATGGTATACGCCTCAAATTCCAATCAATCAAGGTCCAGGTGAATATTGGGGATTACCAGGTTTAATTCTTGAAGTTAGTTCAGATCGCACAACTATTTTATGTTCAAAAATAGTTATGAATCCCGGAGAAAAGGAAGCTATTAAAGTACCTTCAAAAGGTAAAGAAGTGACTCAAGAAGAATACGCTGAAATCGTTAAGAAAAAGATGGAGGAGATGCGCGAAATGTATGGCGGGAGAAACCGAAGGAATGGCGTAAGAATTCGTGGAAACTAAAAAGACAAACCTAACCTAACAATCAAAAACACGTAAATGAAACATTTTTTAACTGCATTGCTGCTCATTGTAGTCAGCACAACCTATGCCCAAATTAAAGTTGAGGGCATTGTGAAAGATAGCCTTGGAGGTCCTTTAGAATTAGCCAATGTTATTGCTATTAATCAAGATACTAAGGCCTTAGATTCTTATGGCATCACCAATGATCAAGGCCGTTATAAATTGAATTTAAAGGAAAACTCAAAATATGAAGTGCAAGTGAGTTACATTGGCATGAAGCAAGTAAAGGAAATTATAGACACAAAATCTATCGATATTGATAAGGATTTCATTTTAATGCCTGATAATGCATTAGATGAAGTTGAGCTCACCTATGAAATGCCCGTTTCGGTGAGAGGAGATACTTTGGTTTATAACGCCGATTCTTTTAAAACAGGATCAGAAAGAAAACTAGAAGATGTACTAAAGAACCTGCCAGGTGTTGAAATTAATGAAGATGGCCAAATTGAAGTAGAAGGCAATGTCGTTTCAAAAGTCATGGTTGAAGGAAAAGAATTTTTTGATGGCGATTCAAAATTGGCAACAAAAAACATTCCTTCAAATGCTGTCGACAAAGTTCAAGTGCTAAAAAATTATGCTGAAGTAGGTCAA
>JAGSHF010000126.1 GCA_023954685.1 Flavobacteriaceae bacterium
CAATAACAAATCGGCATCAACTGCCAAAGTCCAATTTCTATTTTCACGTATTGCAATTTTAAAAGTCTCGGTAACGGCTTTACTAAAAGGAACCTCGCTTATAATGTGAATATGTGTTTTAGGCACCTGTTTACTAATAATCTTAAAGCAAGCATCGGTTGTGCGTTCGCCGACACTTCTTATTATTACAGTGACATTATAATTCATCTGGTTAGTATCATTTTTCAAACTAACTATCTTTTAGTTTAGCAAGATAAATATAATATTATCGAGGGTTACAATTCAATAGACTTTAAAAAACTTGATTATGATTTTGTAGATAAAATTATTGTTTTGATATGAGAAGAACCAGCAGTGATATAACTTTGATTCTGTAAAACATAAACAATAATTTTAACAATTAAAATAAAAACTAGGCTCAACAATGGCTACAAGTAATTGCTTATTTACTTAGTTTTTAGACACCATAAAAAGAAAGTATTTAAAATGATTGACTAATCGTTGACTAATTATGAATAAATAAAACCGTAACACTTTGTTTATAAAGTATTTACGGTTTTAAAAAGTACTCAAGGTGGGAATCGAACCCACACGACCGAAGTCACTGGATTTTGAATCCAGCGCGTCTACCAATTCCGCCACTTGAGCAAAAGTGTGTGCAAAATTATAAAATAATTTTCTACAAACAATTAAAATTAGTGCATTTTATGTGTTTCCTATTGAAATTAATTCTTAAATTTGCAGCTTGTTTAACAAAAATGGTTTAATCCATTTAAAAACAACCTTTTATCGATGCCTAACGTTATTCCAGAAGCTAAAATATTTGCTTGTACTCAAAGTCAGGAACTCGCTGAGAAAATCGCGCTTAAGTTTGGCGTGGATTTAGGAAATGTTATTACATCAACATATAGTGATGGTGAGTTTCAGCCGTCATTTGAAGAATCTATACGTGGTACAAGAATTTTCATTATTGGTTCTACCAATCCTGGTCCACAAAATTTAATGGAAATGCTTCTTATGATTGATGCTGCAAAACGTGCATCAGCGAGACACATTACGGCAGTACTTCCTTATTTTGGATGGGCAAGACAGGATAGAAAAGATAAACCAAGAGTGCCAATTGCGGCTAAGTTAGTGGCAAAAATGTTGGAAACTGCAGGGGCAACTAGAATTATTACTATGGATTTGCATGCAGATCAAATTCAAGGATTCTTTGAGAAACCTGTAGATCATCTGTTTGCTTCAACAATATTTCTGCCTTATTTAAAAGATTTAGGCTTAGATAATTTAACAATTGCTTCACCAGATATGGGTGGTTCTAAGCGCGCTTATGCATATTCAAAGGCACTTACTAGTGATGTGGTTATCTGTTATAAACAACGTGCAAAAGCCAATGTGATTTCGCATATGGAATTGATTGGTGATGTCACTGGGAAGAATGTAGTATTGGTTGATGATATGGTAGATACTGCTGGAACACTTACTAAAGCGGCAGATTTAATGATAGATCGAGGTGCATTAAGTGTTAGAGCCATATGTACTCATCCTATTTTATCAGGAAGTGCTTATGAGCGTTTAGAGAATTCTAAATTAGAAGAATTAATTGTAACAGATTCAATTCCTTTATCACAACAAAGCCCAAAAATAAAAGTATTAAGCTGTGCTGATTTATTTGCGAATGTAATGCACAAAGTGCATCATAATAAATCAATCAGTTCACAATTTATAATGTAAATTAATAATTAATATAAATAGAAAAATGAAATCGATTACAATCAATGGATCTAAAAGAGAAAGCGTAGGCAAAAAAGCAACAAAAGCCTTACGTAATGCTGGTCAGGTTCCTTGCGTATTATACGGAGGAGACCAAGCAGTGCATTTTACAGCACCAGAGTTGGCATTCTCTAAACTGGTATATACGCCTAATGCGCATACCGTTGTAATTGCCTTGGATAATGGCGAAACTTTAAATGCTGTATTGCAGGATATACAATTTCACCCAGTGACAGATAGAATCTTACATATAGATTTTTATCAATTATTTGAAGACAAAGAAATTGCTATGAATATTCCTGTAGAATTAGTAGGAAGTTCTAAAGGTGTTTTAAATGGTGGCGTATTAAGAAGAAACAACAGGAAATTAAGAGTTAAGGCACTGCCATCTAATTTACCTGACACTATTGAAATTGACATTACACCATTAAAAATTGGTGACAAAGTCGCTGTTGGTGAATTAGACCAAGAAAAATACCGATTCTTGCATTCAGATAACACTGTAGTTTGTCAAATTAAAACATCTAGAACGGCAGTTGATGTTGATGATGAAGAAGAAGAAGAAGATGCAGAAGGCGCAGCAACAGCTGAAGGAGGAGAAGCTACTCCAGCACCGGAAGCAGCACAAGAATAAATTCAATTTATTTAGAATATTAAAAGGCATCCCGTATTTTCGGGATGCTTTTTTTATTTTTACATGAGAAATCAATATTCATGTATAAATTTTTTAAAGGGCTTTTTAAAACCAAACACAACAAGTTTGTCAATAAAGCAGATGTTATGAAAAAATATTTAATTATTGGTCTGGGTAATATTGGAGAAGCGTATGCAGAAACAAGACACAATATTGGCTTTAAAATTCTAGATCATTTTGCCTCATCGGAGGGTTTTTCATTTGCGCCAGATAAATTAGGAAGCAAAGCTGAATTCAAATTAAAAGGACGTACTTTTATTTTTGTTAAACCAGCAACCTTCATGAATTTAAGTGGTAAAGCGGTTAAGTATTGGCTCGATAAAGAAAAGATCCCATTAGAAAATCTACTTGTAATTACAGATGACCTTAATTTGCCTTTTGGTAGCATACGGATGAAAACTAAAGGGAGTGATGGCGGACATAATGGACTAAAAGACATTCAAGACAAACTTAACACTTCTAAATACAATCGTTTTAGGTTTGGAATAAGTAATAGTTTTGGTAAAGGGCGACAGGTTGATTATGTGCTTGGTAAATGGAATGACGAAGAACTCAAAACTATGGATGAACGATTGGATAAAAGTTTAGAACTTGTAAAATCCTTTGTTTTAGCGGGTATAAATAATACCATGAATGCCTTTAATGGTAAATAATTAAGAAACAAATTACGTGAAGATAAAATCGGCTTCAGATTATAAATTACTAAAAAGTTCCGTCGTTACTATTGGAACGTTTGATGGTGTGCATGTTGGACATCAAAAAATCATTAGTAAATTAGTAAATATTGCTAAATCTAACACACTACAAGCGGTTGTTTTAACTTTTTTCCCCCACCCAAGAATGGTATTGCAAAGGGATACTAATATTAAACTGATTAATACCATTGATGAAAAAACTAGACGCTTAGAAAAACATGGTGTGGATCATTTAATTGTTAAAAAATTCACTAGAGAATTTTCAAGATTGACGGCCCAAGAATTTGTTAAAACCATATTAGTTGATAAACTACACGTCAAACATATTATAATAGGTTATGACCATCACTTTGGCAGAAATAGAACTGCTAATATTGATGATCTTAGAGATTTTGGAGCCATATACAATTTTGAAGTCACGGAAATATCTGCGCAAGACATTGATGCCGTTACCGTAAGTTCTACTAAAATTAGAAACGCTCTAGATAATGGTAATATTAAGAGCGCAAACACTTATTTGGGCTATGATTTTATGTTGACAGGTACCGTGGTCAAGGGTAAAGGCATTGGCAAAGATTTAGGTTTTCCAACCGCGAATATTCAAATTGAAGAATCTTATAAACTCATTCCTAAACATGGTGTTTATATTGTGAAATCTAAGTTTAAAAACGAGGCGTTATTTGGAATGATGAACATTGGTATTAATCCAACTGTTGATGGTAAAATACAGTCTATAGAAGTGAACTTCTTCAATTTTGATACTGATATTTATGGTGAAAAAATAGAAATTAAATTGTTAAGTCGTATTCGTGACGAACAAAAATTTGATTCCTTAGAAGCTTTAAAATTACAGCTTCAAGAAGACAGAAAAGTAGCCGAGGAATTTATTATAAATTATAATGATTAACCGCTGGCTCTTCAAACATATAGACAACAGTCAACTTATTATTTTTAGAGTCTTTTTTGGGTTGCTCATTGCTTGTGAATCTTTTGGTGCTATGCTAACGGGTTGGGTGAAAATTACACTTGTAGAACCAAAATTCACGTTTTCTTTTATTGGTTTAGAGTGGCTCCAGCCTTTGCCAGGTAATGGGATGTATCTCTACTTTGCGGTAATGGGGTGTTTAGGGCTTTGTGTTATGTTAGGTTATAAATACCGGTGGAGTATTATTGGTTTTACAATACTTTGGAGTGGTGTCTATTTTATGCAAAAAGCATCTTATAATAACCATTATTATTTGCTGATTATTCTATGTGCTATGATGAGCTTTTTGCCTGCAAATGGATATTTTTCTTTAGATGCTAAGCATAATCCTTCAACCATCAAATACAGCATGCCTCAATGGTGTAGATATGTTATAATTATACAAATGGCAATTGTATATACTTACGCAGCTGTGGCCAAGATGTATCCAGATTGGTTAGATACTGCGGTGGTTGAGATTCTTCTAGGAGGTAAAAAACACTATTATGCAATTGGAGACCTTTTGCAACAAAAACCGGTGCATTATGTTGTAGCCTATGGGGGGCTGCTTTTTGATTTATTAATTGTACCGCTTTTACTCTGGAAACGCACTAGGAAATGGGCCTTTATGGTTTCGGTATTTTTTCACCTTTTTAATTCTATTGTGTTTCAGGTTGGGATTTTTCCATACATGTCAATTGCATTATGCGTTTTCTTTTTTGAACCCAGAACCATTAGGAACATCTTTTTGAAAAAGAAACCGTTCTATAATGAAGAATTTATAGCTATTCCAAAATATAAGCGTCTTCTATTGGGCGTTTTTGCACTTCACTTTATTGTACAATTAATTTTGCCACTGAGGCACTGGATGATAAAAGATGACGTTTTATGGACTGAGGAAGGACATCGATTATCATGGCGAATGATGCTGAGATCTAAATCGGGGCGTGTTCAATTCAAGGTCATTAATAAAGAAAATGGCGAGCACATACCAATAAAATTGGAAACCTTTTTATCACCGAAACAACGGAGTTTGGTGCGCACAAAACCAGATGTTATTTGGCAGTTTTCACAACGATTGAAAGCTTTTTTTGAAGAAAAAGGGATTGCAATATCTGTGTTTGTAGAATGCAATGTTAGTGTTAACAAAAAGCCCTATCAAAAATTAATAGATTCAAATATTGACTTGGCCGGTGTGAAGTGGGATGTCTTTCAACATTCTCCTTGGATTTTACCTTCAAAACAAGTTCTAATCTATGAGTAATTGTTTAAATTTGTGTCTTAAATTTTTCAATTAATGTTACAAGTACCTTTTATTAGAGATAACCAAGAATTAGTGATCAATCGCTTAGCGAAACGAAATATAGATGCTAGAGAGATGATTGCTGATGTTGTGCGATTGGATGAAGAACGCAGGCAATTACAAACAGAATTAGATAATACGCTGGCTGAATCTAATGCGATGTCCAAAGAAATAGGGATGCTGTTTAAAACGGGAAAAGCTCAAGAAGCAAATGCATTAAAGGAAAAAACAAAGCAACTTAAAGAGGCGAGTAAGGTTTTGGGAGATGCTTTAAACACTAAAAGTGATGCGTTACAAACGTTACTTTATAAAATACCTAATGTGCCGCATGAATCTGTACCTGAAGGGAATACTGATGAAGATAATGTAGAGATTTATGGTGAAGGCGATATACCTGTACTGTCTGAGAATGCACAACCTCATTGGGAATTGGCAAAAAAGTATGATATCATAGATTTTGAACTTGGTAATAAAATTACTGGTGCTGGATTTCCTGTATATAAAGGTAAAGGTGCTAGATTGCAACGTGCACTTATCAATTACTTTTTAGACAAAAATACGGCCGCTGGTTATAACGAGGTGCAACTGCCGCATTTGGTAAATGAAGCTTCTGGTTTTGGAACAGGTCAGTTACCAGATAAAGAAGGGCAGATGTATCATGTGAATGGCAACGGCGATAATCTTTATTTAATCCCTACGGCTGAAGTTCCTGCTACTAATTTGTTTAGAGGTGATCTATTGAGTGAATCCGAACTGCCAAAAGCTATTACAGGGTATACACCATGTTTTAGACGTGAGGCAGGAAGTTATGGCGCACATGTAAGAGGGTTGAACCGTTTGCATCAATTTGATAAAGTTGAAATTTTAAGAGTGGAACACCCTGATAGATCATATCAAGCTCTAGATGAAATGGTAGAACATGTAAAAACTATTTTACAAGAACTAAAATTACCTTTCAGGATTTTAAGATTATGTGGTGGAGACTTAGGGTTTACCTCAGTTTTAACCTATGATTTTGAAGTGTTCTCTACGGCGCAAGATAGGTGGTTAGAGATTTCTTCAATTTCTAATTTTGAAACTTTTCAATCTAATCGATTAAAATTACGCTTTAAAAATGCTGATGGTAAAAGTCAATTGGCCCATACATTAAATGGTAGTTCTTTGGCTCTTCCTAGAGTTTTGGCTGGCATTTTAGAGAATTATCAAACGGACAATGGTATTGAAATTCCAGAAGCACTAATACCTTATACTGGGTTTTCTATAATTGATTAAATAAGAAAAATCTTACAAAATAATCGATTAAATGCTAAAAAAACACGCTGTTTAACGATTTTTTTGAAATTCTCTTTGTTTTTCTTTAAATTTTATAGAGGTTAGTGACTCCAAATCTAATTAACCTACGATTATGAAAAATATTAAGAGATTAATACTGTTAACCGCTTTGGTGGTGTTGATAGTAAAAGTAGTGTTATAAACATTATAACACATTGACAAAAAATCAAGTAATTAAGCATAGAATTACTTTACAAGAGCCCAATTCAGGATGACTGAATCATTTTTAAAATATGATTAATAGCACATTTATTTTGGATGGTAATGCCTGAACTTCGCTTCGGGCATTTTTTTTATCAAAATATTCACAATATCAAGCAAGCAGTTTTGTTATATTTACCATAGCTATGCGAAGTATAATATTTATATGCGGTTTATTTTTTTGTTTATTGAGTCATGCTCAAGAAGATCAATTGGCAAAAGATTATTTTAAAAGAGGTGAGTTTGAAAAAGCACTCCTATCTTACCAAAAATTGTATGATGCCAATAAAGGCAATACCAATTATTTCTTAAAGATAATTGAAATCCATCAGCAGCTAGAACAATTAGACGTTTCTGAAAAATTATTATTAGATAGAATCTTAAAAAGTAGGAATCCACAGCATATCGTAGACCTTGGCTATAATTTCCATTTAAAAAACAACAATACCAAGGCCGATAGCCTGTATCAGGTTGCTTTAACGCGTATAGAAGAAAAACCAGTTTACGGTTATTACATTGCGCGTCGTTTTGAAAATTATTCAATGCTTGATTATACTGTACAAGCCTATGAGACGACAATGTCTTTAAGGCCAGAAGCCAATTATAGTATTCAATTGGCTAGAATTTATGGAGAACAGGGTAACGTAGAAAAAATGTTTAGCAGCTACGTGGATTTTATTGAAACAAATGAAGGTTTTGTAAATAGAGCAAAACGGGCGTTTAGTGATTACATTTCGGAACATGGTGATGATGAAAATAACTTGTTATTAAGAAAAGTATTGCTTCAAAAAATGCAATCCCAGCCCAATATTATTTGGAATCAATTATTGAGTTGGTTGTATATTCAACAAAAGGATTATGGCAAAGCCTTTGCTCAAGAAAAAGCAATTTTCAAACGCCAAAATGAGTCTTTGCAGGGTATTATTGATATCGCATATATTACTATTGAGGAGCAGCAAGCAGAATTGGCCACTGAAATTCTTAATTATTTAATAGAGAATGCTTTTGATCTCAGAACGGTGATTAACGCTCATGAAAATATATTAGAACTTGAAATATTATATGGCGCTAAGGAAAATTATCCTGCTATAGAGCAAAAATACAAGTCGCTTTTAGAGGCTTATGGTAGTACGGCACAAACTATAGAATTGCAATTGTCATATGCCCATTTCATGGCTTTTTATTTAAACAACCCAAAACAGGCTTCGCAATTTTTAAGAGAGGCCTTAAACTCTAAACTGCCAAAGCTAGAAGAGGCAAAAGTGAAGTTGAAATTGGGTGATATTTTAGTCTTTCAAGAGAAATTTAATGAAGCACTCATTTATTATACTCAAATTCAACGAAGTTTAAAAAACAGCATCATTTCTCAAGAAGCACGTTTTAAGGTTGCCAAGACAAGTTATTATAAAGGTGATTTTCAGTGGGCAGAATCTCAGCTGAAAATATTAAAAGCGTCAACATCGCAATTAATAGCCAATGATGCATTGGATTTAAAATTATTGATTTCTGATAACAAATTTGAAGATTCTACTCAAACGGCTTTAAAGCTATATGCGAAAGCAGATTTGTATGCTTATCAAAATAAGAATGATGACGCCATTGATCTTTTAGATCAGATATTGGAAAATCATAAGACAGAGAGCATTGTAGACCAAGCGTTATATCAGCAAGCACAGTTGTTTGAAAAGAAAAAAGAATACCATAAAGCGCAAGTCAATTATCAATTTATAATTGAAAATTATGGCGAAGAAATTTTGGCCGATGATGCCTATTTTGCCTTGGCTGAATTAAACAGCAATCACTTTAATAATCCGGAAGAAGCCAAGATTTTATATGAACAAATTATTTTCAATCATGCGGATAGCATTTACTTTGTTGAAGCTAGAAAAAAATATAGAGCGTTACGTGGCGATGTAATCAATTAAAATATTAGATGCAGGTAGCAGAAACTAAGCGCTTATTCATTTCGAAATTCACTTTAGCAGATGCTCCTTTTTTTTTAAAATTGGTGAACAGTCCAAATTGGATTAGATACATAGGTGATAGAAAAGTAAAAACAATAAAGGCTGCAGAGGCATACCTTAGCAATGGATCCTTAAAAAGCTATGAAGAGAATGGGTTTGGGTTTTATAAACTTCAATTGAAAGAAAGTGGA
>JAGSHF010000159.1 GCA_023954685.1 Flavobacteriaceae bacterium
AATACTAAAGGTGTTTATGCGTCCTCCATTTTCAGGATTTAACCATTCATTCCATATGCCTGCCAATGCCATGGGCTGATTGTTTGTTTTGTGAATATAAAAAGGAAATGTTTTTCCTTTAAAATGGTGATGTTCATAAAAACCATCAATGAATAAAATACAACGTTGTGTATTGGCAACATCTTTGAAAGATGCCTTTTCAAAAATACTTTCTATTCTAGCATTTATAGTGAAGTTTTGATGTTTCTTCATTTGTGCCGTTGTTTTTACCCATGAAGGGACCAAGCCCCAAGTTGCCACTATTGGAAAATCATTAGTATCCCTCACATAAATTAGCACCTCAGGATGTGTAAATCCCGAAGCATGAAACAAAGGTAAATCTGTAAAAGGAATAAGACTTTCCATGATTTCATCAATAGCTTGTAGGTCATTGCGCCGTTTCGCTCTTTTTAACTGCGTCTCTAAAGTGGTTTTTATATCATAACACATGGGTACAAATTTAATTATAGTCCTCAATTTACGAGAAGAAACCAAATATACAACTTAGAAAAAGTTCAAATTTTATACTTTTTTAATTTCTAGAAAAAATTGTAACAATTTTGTACTTTGTGCTACTTATAAACAACATTATTCATTAACCATTTATTAATTAGTTCAAATTCAGCATTTTGAATGATCATAAGATTTATGAACTATTTACATTTAACAATTTAGAATTAAACATGAAAACAATTAAACTATTACTTGTAGCTATTGCTATAACTGCATTTTCAAATGTTAATGCGCAAACGGCTGAAGACATTGTAGCCAATTATTTTGAGAATACTGGAGGTATTGATAATTGGAAAAAAATTGAAGGCTTGAAATTTGAAGCTAACGTTAGTCAAATGGGAATGGAAATCCCTATTAATATGATTCAATTAAAAGATGGGCGCCAAGCAACTGTAATCACTTTTCAAGGTAAAGAAATCAAACAAGGAGTTTTTGATGGAGAAACATTGTGGAGTGTTAATTTCATGAGTATGAAAGCCGAAAAAAGTGATGCAGAAACTACAGCAATCACGAAACAAGCAAGCATTGAATTTCCAGATCCATTCTTAAATTACAAAGAAAATGGGTTTACCATTGCATTAGATGGCGAAGAAACCGTTGATGGTACGGAAACTTTTAAAATTAAATTGACAAAAAAACCAATCATAGTTGAAGGAAAAGAAGAAGAAAATGTAGTTTATTATTTCTTTGATAAAGAAAACTTTGTTCCAATTGCAACGAGATCGGAAGTAAAATCAGGTCCATCTAAAGGAAAGATGAGTGAGAATACCTTTAGTGATTATCAAGAAGTTGAAGGCGCTGGTATTTATTTCCCGTTCTCTCGAACCATGGGTGCTAATATTGCACCAGATGGTCAAGCGCCATCAATTACCATGAAAACAATTATTATTAATCCAACTGTGGATGCCGCTATTTTTAGTTTTCCTGAAGAAGAAGCTGTGCCCGCAACAAAAGATAATTAATAACTTCTTTTTAAATCCCTAACACCCATTGTTAGGGATTTTTATTTTTTAACCAATCAATAATTATTACATGAAAAACATATTCTTTTTTGCTTTTTTAGCACTATGCATCTTCCCTTCTCAAGTTAATGCACAAGAAGACAAACCCATAAATCCTACCGATTTATTTGGCGATATACGAGCACGACATATTGGCCCTGCCGTAATGAGTGGTCGCATAATCGACATGGAAACTCATCCAACAAATCCGCGAATCATTTATGCAGGTACTGCTGGTGGCGGCGTATGGAAATCTAATGATACCGGAGCCACTTTCAATCCAATATTTGAAAAACATGCACAGTCTATTGGTGCAATTGAATTAGACCCAAATGATCCTGACAATACCGTTTATGTCGGTACGGGAGAAACATGGACGCGTAATAGTGTGTCTTATGGTGATGGACTCTATAAATCTACTGATGGTGGTGTGAGTTGGAAAAAACTTGGCTTTGATAAATCAGAGCGTATCGCGAATATTATTGTTAATCCCGATGATTCTAATGAAGTTTATGTTGCAGTACTAGGGGCATTATGGTCTGATAGTGACGAACGGGGAGTTTATAAGTCAAGTGATGCAGGAGCGACTTGGGAACAAATTTTATATGTAAATGAAAGAACTGGTGCCGCAGATATGACTATGGACCCAAATGATTCGAATACAATTTATGTATCGATGTGGGAATTTAGAAGAACCGCTTGGTCATTTGAATCTGGCGGTGAGCATAGTGCCTTAATGAAATCCACTGATGGTGGTAAATCATGGAATAAAATTCATAATGGTTTCCCGGAAGGTCAATTGGGGCGTTTAGCTATTGCGGTAGCACCATCAAATTCAGATATTTTATATACGGTCATTGAAGCCGAACAAAATGAGCGCAAAGGATTGTATAGAAGTGATGACGCTGGCCTAAGCTGGAAACAACTAAATAACGATTTTGGCATTACAGTACGCCCTTTTTATTTTTCTAGAATAACTGTAGATCCAAGAGATCCAGAGGTTGTTTTAAAAGGAGGTCTTAGTGGTTCTATCTCACGTGATGGTGGAAAAACATTTAAGAATTTAGGAAACATGCATAGTGATATTCATGATATAGTTTTCGATATTAATAACTCTGATGTAATTTATTCAGGAACTGATGGTGGCGTCTATCGATCTTGGAATGGTGGAACAACATTTGAAATTGTGGAAAATTTACCACTTTCCCAATTCTATCATATTAGCTTGGATGATGCTGAACCATACAATATTTATGGTGGACTGCAAGATAATGGTTCTTGGTATGGCCCATCGTCTTCTAGCGGAGGAATTAATGCAGGAGATTGGAAACCAATTGGCGGCGGTGATGGATTTAGAGTATTAAAACATCCAACAAAAAACATAATTTATTCTGAAATGCAAGGTGCACAAAATGTTTGGCGTTATGATGTTGATCGAGAATTAGTAAAAACTATTCAGCCATTAGCACAAGAAGGCCATGCGGAATTAAGATTTAACTGGAATGGGCCAATGGCAGTAAGTACATATCAACCTGACCGTTTTTATATGGGATCACAATTTCTTCATAAATCGGAAGACATGGGAGATACCTGGGAAATTATTTCTCCAGACTTAACCACTAATGATCCTTCAAAACAACAACAAGCAGATTCAGGAGGCCTCTCTATGGATAATTCTGGAGCAGAAAAGCATACCACTATTTTTACTATTGCAGAATCCCCATTAGATCAAAATGTAATTTGGGTGGGAACAGATGATGGCAATGTACAGGTGACTAAAGATGGTGGAAAGACCTGGACAAATACTGTGGCAAACATTCAAGAGCTTCCCAAAAATATTTGGACATATCATATTGAGGCGAGTGTTCATGGCAAAGGAACTGCCTATGCCGTTTTTGATGGCCATAATAGTGGAGACATGAAACCTTATGTATATAAAACTACTGATTACGGGGAAACTTGGACGAATATTTTAACCGATGATATTATAGGCACATCGAGGAATATTCAAGAGGATTATGAAAATGAAAATTTATTGTTTCTAGGTACAGAGTTTGGCCTTTACATCACATTAGATGGCGGTGACAATTGGGGTAAGTTTACAAATAATGTTCCACCTGTAGCGGTTCATTTTATAGATTTACAAAAACGAACTAACGACTTGGTATTAGGAACTCATGGTCGTGGTATTATTATACTTGAAGATATCTCACCACTCCGGGAAATTACGCCAGACGTATTAAAATCAAAGGTTCACTTTTTCGATGCTGAACCGATGATGCTATCTGATAAACAAAATGTATTTGCAGGTAGTTTTGGTGCTGAAACACAATTTGTAGGTCAAAATGCTAACACTACGCCTCAAATAAAATACTTATTACCAAAACGTCACACGTTTGGTAAGATGATTCTAGAAATTCAAGATATGGATGGCAAAGTGCTTAAAACATTAACTCCTGGAAAATCAAAAGGGATCAACATTGTAAATTGGGCAGGGACTATAAGACAACCTCATATTGCAAAAGGTAAAACTCTTGCTTTTGGTGGTTTTGCAGCACCGCGAGTAGCTGCAGGCACTTATAAGGCTGTATTGAAGAAAGGGAAAGACACCTTTGAGCAAACCTTTGAAATCGTTAATGATGATAGGTCTGGTTTAAGTGATGCTGATAGGAAGTTTAAGCATGATGTTACGATGAAAATGTATGACATGACTGAAGAGCTGGCGTATATAGTCTATCAAATAGATGCCATGATTGAATCGCCTAACACAAAATCAAAAGTTAAAACAGAATTAAACGATTTAAAGAAAACATTGGTTATTACTACTGGAGATAATTACGTAGGTTCAGCTGATCCGGAATTAAGAGAAAAGATGGCTGATTTATTTAGTAAAATTGTGGGAAGTTATGATAAGCCTTCAAACAATGAAATGGCAAATTTAAAAACTATTGAAGACCGTTTTAATACCTCTAAAGTTACTTTTGAAAAGTTGAAGAAAAAAGTTAAAGATGTGGAGCTAAAATCATTTGATACTTTTTTTAAAGATTAAATAATTCTGTAACACCTCAATTTAAAGCTGATTCTTAATGAATCGGCTTTTTTGTTAATAAACCGGTTAACAACAAAACTTCATCTTTTCAATTCTCCCTCAAAGATTCTATATTTTTATTAAAACTCTTTGCCTTATGATTGATAGAGACCTTGACCTCAAACGTATTCGTCCTGATTTTATGACAACTACGATTAACAATGGCATGTCTACAGAAGAACGTTTTCAAAATCTTGTGCTACGCCCAATTATTAAACTTCAAAACGATTTATTTGTTGAAGTTTTTAAAAATTATGCAGCGAAACATAAAAATGTGTTTTATGATTTGTCTGTTGAAAAACGTGTGGACTACATTGAGAATACCGTCCATAAAGATATGAAGTTTAGAAACAGTCTTAAGGGTATGGTTATTGGTTTATTCACTGTTGAAGAATATCAACTCTATATTCAAAATTCATCCGCCTTAAACAAGCGCATGATGAACATTGTTAAAGAAAGATTGATAGATAATGTGCAAGCCATTGGAAACACAGCAACACTAGCCGCTGTTTAAATTATAGATTCACCATTAAGATTGGTCGTAAGTACGTCACTCATATAATCAAAGAATGGACGGATTGATTTAAATGAATTATCTACAGTATTGATAAAATCTTTTGAAGTCACTTCCCTATCGGTAAACTTTTTTGTGAAAATGTACATTTTCTTTTTAATAAGGTCAATGTTCTCATGTTCTTTATTAAAACCTTTTGGTGCCGTTTTTACTTCGTCACCAACCAAATTGCCCCAAACAGATTTAAACTCTTTATCATTAATGATACTGCGCATTTCTGAGGCGTCCATTTCAAATTCTTTTCTAAGACGAAGCAAATCATCTTTATGCGGTTGCCAAAAACCCGTTGCAATAAAACTTTCATTATTAGGCTGAATTTGCAAATAATAACCACCTCTCAATTCAGGTTTTTTACGATGAAAGCTCGCTCCAAAATGTGTTTTATAAGGTGTTTTATCTTTTGAAAAACGCACATCACGATAAATTCTAAACATTTTCATTTTATCAATATCATCATGAGCACTAAGGCGATTATTTAAAGCAGTATAAGTTTGCTTGACCTCGGCTTCTATGGCTTTAAATTCTGATTTATGTTCAGTAAACCATTCTCTATTATTGTTTTTCTCTAGTGTTTTAAAAAAGTCTAAAGCACTTTTTGGAATTATATGACTCATAGTTTTTGTGTTATGCTCGCTGAATTTACAAAAAGTAAACTACTCTTCAAATTCTACCTTGTTAAGAATTAAACCTGATGCCGGAGCAATATATTCTATTACTCTATTGTTTTCAGGTAATAAACTTTCTTTTATAAAATCTAAGCTGACATCTCCTCTACCCAAATTAATAAGGGCACCCATCATCAAACGGATTTGATTACGACCAAAACCTTTTCCTTTAACTCTCAATATATAAGATTTTTCGGGAAAAAAATTAGCAGTAAAAATAGTATTCTCAACCAACTCACAACTATCAATTTCACGCATAAAAATGCCTTTATCTGAAGGTTTATAGCAATATGATTTAAAATTATGCTTTCCCTGAAATAAAGCAGCTCCTTGTTTCATTAATTCAATATCCAAAGGGTCTAATATTGTTGTCACCATCGCGGCACAAAACGGATGGTTTTTTTGTCCTTCAGTAAATAAATACAAGTATTCTTTAGTTTTTGAACTTTGTATGATATTAAACTTATCATCAACTTCTCTCATAGATAATGCGCGAATATCTTGAGGTAAATTATGGTTAAACAAAGTCAAAAACGCATCAAAATCATTTATAGGAGCGTCATTTAGAAAAAGCTCGAACGCTCCCTCATTAGCAGATACTTTTGCATCTGTTCTTCCGGCCGCTAAGATTCTAAATTTTTGTTCTTCTAGAATAAACTTTAAGGTGCGTTCAATCATTAACTGAACCGTTTTTACATTGGGTTGTTTTTGCCAACCATGAAATCGGTAGCCTAAATATTGAATCTTAAAAAGGTAATAATACTTCTTGTTGAACATAACCGCAAGAACGCCATTTTTAAAAATACTTCAAAATATTAGTGCCTAGATTTCAAGACAGTCACAATATCATTCAATTTAAATCCCTTAGCTTGTAATAAAATTAAATAATGAAAAAGTAGGTCTGCACTTTCATTTAAAAATAAATTATCGTCATTGTCTTTCGCCTCAATAACCACTTCTATGGCCTCTTCTCCCACTTTCTGTGCAATTTTATTAATCCCTTTTGAGAAAAGAGATGCCACATAAGAGCTTTCTTTTGAAGCTTCATTTTTTCTATCTGCGATCACATTTTCTAATTCTGAAATAAAGCCAAAATATTCTGTATTGTCTTCTCCCCAGCAATTATCTGTTCCCTTATGACATGTAGGACCTTGCGGATTCACTTTTATCAAAAGGGTGTCATTATCACAATCATTACTTATAGAAACGAGATTTAAAACGTTCCCGCTTTTTTCCCCTTTCATCCAAAGACGTTGTTTACTTCTACTGAAAAAAGTAACCTTTTGGGTTTTTATCGTCTGTGCCAAAGCATCTTCATTCATATAGCCTAACATCAAAACTGTTTTGGTCTGTGCATCTTGAATTATTGAAGGAATTAATCCTTCTGAATTGTATTTTACTTCCATTATA
>JAGSHF010000160.1 GCA_023954685.1 Flavobacteriaceae bacterium
AAGGGCAAATCCTGGATACCTATTTTGAGCGTTTACAAAGTGAAATGAAGGAAAGAAATGAAGCGCTGGAAACTGAATGGCGGTCATTATATCGAGTTGCCTGGGCAGACTTTCATCGCTTTCTAAAAGGGTGGAGTCCCGGTCACTGGAAGATTAATAGTTATAGTGAACGTATAACAGCAGAAGTGATCAATAACCTATAGAAATGAATCTGTCACAACTTAACAAAATAGCGATCAAAGCAGCCCTTTCAGCAGGAAAAGTCATTCAGAAGCATATGAATGATGAGGTTAAAGTGGAGAAAAAAGAGGGAGGGGATAGTTACGCTTCACAGGTCGTGACAGCAGTAGATCTGGCATGTGAAAAAGTAATTCTTTCACATCTAATGCCTACCTGTGACAAATTGGATGTAGCAATTTTATCGGAAGAGACCGAAGATGATGGTAGTCGATTCGAAGAAGATTTTTTTTGGTGCATTGACCCTATGGACGGAACGCTTGCTTTTATCAACAAACATCCTGGTTTTTCTGTATCAATTGCTTTAATAGCAAAAGATGGGACGCCGTTCATTGGCGTCGTTTTTGATCCCAGTACGGATACATTGTACCATGCTATCAAAGGAAATGGGGCCTTCAAGAATGGTAGTCCCTGGAAAATTAAGCATACAAATAACCATTTAACCTATGTGACTGATCGAAAGCTGAAGGATACACCTCGTGCAGCCGAAATAGAAAGCCTGCTTCATGACCATGTAAAGAATTTGGGTTTAAATGGGCTGAGAGAAATTTCTGGTGCGGGTTCAGTATTGAATGGCATCCTTGTACTGGAACATGGCCCTGCATGCATGTTAAAGCTTCCGAAAAAAGAAAGCGGTGGAGGGAGCCTATGGGACTTCGCTGCTACAGCGTGTATTTACCAGGAATTGGGATTACCCGTAACGACTTTTGAGGGAGGAAGGTTAGACTTGAACAGAAAGGATGGCACTTTTATGAATCAAGAAGGCGTCTTTTTTGCTAATTTAATTTATAGATAAAAGGGCCTGAGTTAACGGTTTTAGCTAATAAAAAGGAGTAAAAATATTAGCAGAAACAAATTCTTATCGCCCAAATTCATTTCCAGATCTTGGTTTACACGATGAGCTAAATGAACTTGTAAAAGGCTTAGGTGTGGAGGTATTTGGATACTATGATGGGTTTCTCAGGCAAATCAACTCATTGTGAGCATTTTAGGGGTAATTCCAACAATCGCTCTTTTTAATTTTCCATACCGCATAAAGCCATCTCTTATTACCCAAAGAATACGTCCCTTATATCTCCCTCCTATTCTTTTGAAAGCATAATCTACAGGGCAATATGCTATTTCATTTTTTTTATTCATTTATTAAATTTTAATTAACTGATATTCAGCATTACTATATATTTAATATGTAGGGTACTTTTTTGTAAGTACTTGCTACCAAGATAATAATATCATTTCTTTGTACAAGTTATTCGCATAAATCATGGTTGCATAACTAAGATGACAACCATACTATATTATGAAAAGCGTTAAGAATCTGGCGCCAGTCCTAATTGCAATGATTACCTTAGTGGCATTTATTAGTATAACAAAATTTATCAATGAATTTAAAAGAAAAACTATCAGAAATCACCGAATATTTTTCACCTAAAATAATAGGAGAAGTCAATGACACTTTTATTAAATTAGTGAAGATAAAAGGTAATAAAGTGCCTTGGCATAATCATAAAAACGAAGATGAATTATTCCAAGTTTTAAGTGGAAGTCTTCTATTTGAAATCGAAAATCAGGAGTCTTTTACGATGAACACTGGAGATATATTCATAGTTAAACAAGGAATAAATCATCGTATTAGTTCTAAAGAGGAATGTCACATAATGCTCGTTGAAAATAAAACAACTCTGCACACTGGAGAAATAGTCAATGAAATAACAAAGTCTATAAAAAAGCAAAGAAATTATTAGTTCAAATGACAAAGAAAAAAAGACTACGCACAACATCAATTATAACCAATAGCGGTTTGAGATTAATAAAATAAACAAATAGAAGAACTCAAGGAGCATTTGAAAAATTAAATTGAGTACAGCAAAGTATAAAACATATTAAAACACACTTTATACAAAACCGCTGACAACAAGCAAAAAAGACCTTAATGATTAAGCATATTGAATTCCCATCACAAAATGAGTATCCTGTTTATGCAGAGATGTATATGCAATTAGTAAAAAAAGACGGAAGCCTTATTAAACAGTTGAAATCAAGTTTAGAAAAAACAAAGACCTTAATTAGTAGCTTATCGAATGAAGAATTAGATTATAGATATGAAAAGAATAAATGGTCAATAAAAGAAATTTTAGTTCATATAATTGATGATGAAAGGATCTATGGATATAGAGCTCTTTCTTTTGCCAGAAATGACAAAACTAATCTTCCAGGGTTTGAACAAGAGGATTATAATCTTAATTCTGACACATCAGAGAGAACGATTGAGAATATAATGGAAGAATATGAAGCTTTAAGATTTTCAACTATTGCTTTATTTAATGGACTTTCTGAAAAATCATTAGCATATATGGGAATTGCTAACGGGAATCAAGCAAGCGCAAGAGCCCTGGGGTATCATATTCTTGGACACGATTTACATCATATTAAAATTATAGAAGATCTGTATTTAAAGGGGTTTAAAAAATAAAAGCCCGTTGCCAACAATGTATATAATAATTGGATATGGACTAGTAAAATCAAAATTTGTATCTAATTTTAACTTTCCAGTAATTTAAAAGTTTTAAACTTTGAAATTGCTTACATTTCATTTACTAGCTTTGAACAGGCATTAAAGAAATGAATACAAAACAATTACATCTAGCACTTATCTTTTTGATACTCTGTTTGAGTAATAGGGCAATTTCACAAAACCCAAAAGAAAATTGGGAAAAGTATAAGCTTGTTGAACAATCTGGATTTTCTAAAGAAAAATTAGCTTCTGCAAAATCATACTACGACTCTTTGAATTCTTCCGCATTTCTTATCATTCAAAATGGAAAAGTAGTTGCTAACTGGGGACAAACTAACAGGCGATTTATAATACATTCTGCAAGAAAAGGAATTCTTAATTCATTGTATGGTGTTTATTCTGAAAATGGGACAATAGACTTGAATAAAACAATTGGAGAACTTGGAATTACAGATAAAGATTCATTATCAGAACTTGAAAAATCTGCTCAAATAATTCATCTGTTAAAGGTTAGGTCCGGAATTTATCATAAGGCAGCAGCAGAACCAAGTTGGGTTGATGATTATAGACCTAAAAGAAATAGTGTCAAACCAGATTCCTTATGGTTTTATAATAACTGGGACTTTAATGTATTGGGGACTATTTTTGAACAATTGACTCAGACTTCAATTTATGAAGCTTTCTACAGCGATATTGCTATTCCTTTGCAAATGGAAGATTATAGAGTTATGGATGGAGAGCATTATTATGAGTTAGAATATTCAATGCATCCTGCATATCATTTAAAAATGTCTGCGAGAGATTTAGCCAGATATGGACAGCTTTTTCAAAAAAATGGGACGTGGAACGACGAACAAATTGTTTCAAAAGAATGGGTCAAAAAGAGTATATATCCAACTTCAAAACACGGTGGAGGAACAAAAATAGGCAGATGGTATGGTTGGTTGTGGAATGTTTCCGAATATTACCAGGATTACAAAATGTTCTATGCAGCAGGAGTTGGAGGGCAAATCATTGCAGTATTTCCAACTGAAAATTTAGTCTTGGTAAACCTCTCTAATACTTATGAGAAAAACAAGGTTTACGATAGAGAGCTAATACATTTATTTGATTTAGTACTAGCTTCAAAAACAGTTAAACCAATTGATAATCCTGAATTAATTGAATTAAATACAAGTTCAAGAATACCTAAAAATCTATATCAACAAAAATTGGACTTTTCGAAATATATGGGAGATTTTAAAATTGGCGAAAAAAGTGTTTCGATAATAGAATTAAATGGAAATTTAGTTTTTAAAGATTATTATATGAAACTTAAGTTATATCCAATTTCACCAATCAGATTTTTCGTTGAAGACATTGAAAAATATTTGAATTTTGAATTGGATGAAAAAGGGTTCGTTAGGAAACTTAATTATGATTAGATTGATAAATAACGCCTGTAACAATGTATAATAATAGCCAAAAACTACTATATTCAAGGAGTGTAGCCCTTTTCAAATTTCATGTAACTTGACAGGGAAGTGCCACACAATCGGCTACTATTCTTATACTTAACGTTGTAAACAATAAAAATACCTATTTATGAAAAAAGCAAACTTCATTTTAAAAATTTATTCAATAACACTAACTGTGATTTTAGGATTTATTTTCTTATCTAGTTTCAAACCTAATAATTCAAACCAAAAGTTTGAAGAAATCACTGTGGAACGCATTAATATTGTCGAGCCAGACGGCAAACTGAATATGGTAATAAGTAATAAAATACGTCAACATCCTGGAATGCACGATGGCATACCCTTAGCTGTAAGAGAAAGACCGGCAGGAATTATTTTCTTTAATGAGGAGCAAGATGAAATTGGAGGTCTGGCTTTTTATGGAAATAAAGAAAGTGGTGGTAATAACGTTTTCTTATCTGTCGATCAATACAAAAACGATCAAATAATGCAATTAAAGCAGTCTTCGAATAAGAATGGTGATAATCAATACGGCTTACAACTGTGGGAAAGAGATAAAAAATTAACACCAGCTGTATTGCAAAAAACATTGGATTCTTTAGACAAGGCAGGGTTTTATTATCAACAGAAAATGGATTATCTGAGAAAAATGAATGATGGAAATCCAATAAATGAGCCAAGATTGTTTATCGGGAAAAAATACAATAGAGAAACAGGCTTATTCATTCAAGATAAATCAGGAAATGATCGTTTGCGTTTTTATGTAGATTCCAATAATTCTCCCAAAATTGAAGTATTGAATGAAAACGGTGAAATAATCAATAACATTCTGGAAAATTAAACAAAGTTGTTTCTAATTTATTTTGATTTGATGAAAACACCTTGAGTGGGATATACTTCAGGTGATTTTTCTCATGCTTTGGGGAGCAGTGTTTGCATATTTTTAGTGATAGACAAAATGATCGTTAGATTTTAAACACTAAAAATTACAATTAGACATTTATAAAGAACATCAAATAGTGTTATACAATAGTTCGGCACAATATAATTTCCAATATATCTTAGGAAGAAATAAAGCTTAATAAAAAGAAATAGGTATGGTATCGAAGCAAGTTGATCAACATGGGTATAAAAAAGCAGATGCACTGAATTGGATAAAACTAATTCTTACCTACTTATTGATGCCATTGATTCTTTTATTAATTGGAAGGGACTTAGCCTGGTGGCAGGGATGGTTGTATTCAGTATTGTTTCTAGTAATAGGTATAGGCTCACGATTTTTAGCCGAAAAAAGGCATCCGGGATTAATGACAGAGCGGGAAAAATTCGGAAAAGATCAAAACGTAAAACCCTGGGATAAGGTTCTTGCTCCATTAATGGCTATTAGTTTATCATTTCCATTATTTATCGTAGCCGGTTTCGATCACCGCTTTAGATGGTCGCCCGAATTTCCAACCTGGCTCAGCATACTTGGCTTGATACTGATAACATTCGGATATGCTTTTGCTTCATGGGCAATCATAGAGAATCGATTCTTTTCATCCGTGACGCGAATTCAGAAGGAACGTGGGCATGTAGTATGTGACAGCGGTCCATATCGGTTTGTAAGACATCCTGGTTATGCTGGAAATATTTTAGCACTACCGGGCATTGTAATGGCTTTAGGCTCTGTTTGGACAATCATTCCAGTAATAATAGCGCTTATCATTGCCGTGATAAGGACTGCACTGGAAGATAAAACTTTACAAAAAGAATTGCCAGGGTATATGGATTATGTGCAACGCATACGTTATCGGTTGATTCCAGGTATTTACTAAATTGTTTACTCAATAAAGCAACTCACCATGCAATAGACCTTTGGCAACTATATGGGAAAAGGAATAACACTAACAATAACTTAAATATTTAATGAATAAAATATCAATCTTCACGTTTTTAATCGGAATACTTTTTTTCACTCAATCATGTATAAATCGGAAAAGTAACTTAACGAATTTAGAAAAAGAACAAATTATTAATTCCGCAAAAATTACAGTTCAAAAAGTGTTTGAATCATCTAACAACCTTCAGTTTATAGATGGATTAAATTATTATTCTGGTGATTATGATGCGTACTACACAAGTAATGGAACAATATTAACTCTGGATGATTTAAAAAAATCATACAGTCAAATTGGTCCATCAGTTGAAATTTTGGAAAATTCAATTGACAGTTGGAATTCAACATTTATATCGGAGAATACTGTTGCTTTTACTCTGCCAGTACATTTAAGAATAAAACTCGTTGGAATCCCTGAATATAATGGACAACTTATTTGGTCTGGAATTGTTCAAAAGAGGAATAATAATTGGATGATTATTCAAAGTCATGAATCTTGGTTAAATTGTGTAGAAGTAGCATCTGCTTTAACACTTTCAGAAAATGATGAAAATTAAATACAGATAACGTATATGCTGCTCATCAAAACAAGCCATACACAAATACGTTAGACACAAGCCTGAAAAACACAAGATATTTTTCAATAATTGTAACCTTTATTTTAGAGCAATCGTCTAAAAATGAAATCATACAAAATGAAAAATAACATAGGCTTATTAATAGCAATACTCTTACTTGTCTACGGACTTATTCGAATTAGCGTCGGAGGAGCATTACTTGCCCAAACTTTAGAAGTAATAAACTTTTCAGATCTGACGGAAGCATCATCGGAGGTAAAACAATTTATAAATAATAGGGCTAGTGAGCAACTAGTTCCTTTCACGCTTACGGGATATTTTACTTATATTTTTGTAATGGGTCTGTTGCTTACAACAGGAGCAATTGGCGCAATAATTCGCAAAAAATCGGGGTATATTTTATTGTGGATATATATAGCTCTGCACGCTACACTATTTATTAACTTTCAAGAAATCAATCCAAAAATAATTGTGCTTGCATTACAGGTTATTTTGTTATTTGTTCTTATTTATCTGAGGCCATTGAAACCGTCAAACGGATTGCTCTTAAATAACTTTTAAGAAAACGGTCAAAATAATAATTAAATGGGA
>JAGSHF010000081.1 GCA_023954685.1 Flavobacteriaceae bacterium
TTAGATTTAACGGAATCTCGTCTGTTTTCCAAGCCGATGTTATAGGAACGAATGGTATCATTCATGCCGTTGATGCAGTCATTGCACTCCCAACAGTAGTTACTTTCGCTGCTGCCGATCCAAATTTTACAACCCTAGTATCTGCCTTAACCGAATTAACACCAGGAACAGATTTCGCCGAAATACTTTCTAGAACAGAAGGAAGTAATGCAGATGGAATTAACCCGGATTACACCGTTTTTGCCCCAACAAATAACGCCTTTGATGCCTTAATTGAAGATTTAGGAGGCGTTCCAGATGAAACAACATTAACAAATGTTTTATTATATCATGTTGTTAGTGAGGCCAATGTAACGTCTGACATGTTAGCCATTGGGGATACTGTAGTGACTCCATTAGCTAATGGGACATTCACCATAAGCTTACCAAGTTCTAATGGCAATATTGCAGACATCACTGATGGGTCAGGCGCTTCAGATATAGGTATAATTGCTGTAGATGTTCAAGCTTCTAACGGTGTTATTCACGTTCTAAATAAGGTAATGCTACCAAATTAAGAACCTTAGATTACAGAAGTAAAATTTCATTGAAATAAAAAACATGAGTACAAAAGCTTTCAAAAAACAGTCAAATGTAAGAAAGCAAAACAATACCATTTTAATACCTACCACGAATTAGTTATTAGTTGGTTTTAGTTAGTTGGTTTGTAAGCCGATGACATTTATTGTTGTCGGTTTACTTTTTTTTTATAAATTTAATATCGAATGCAAAACAAAAATATTGTTATTATTGGATCTGGATTTTCGTCATTATCCGCATCTTGTTATTTAGCTCAACAAGGCTATAATGTTACTATTCTTGAAAAAAACCATACCGTTGGTGGAAGGGCAAGACAACTTAAAAAAGAAGGATTTACATTTGATATTGGGCCTACTTTTTATTGGATGCCCGATGTTTTTGAGCGTTTTTTTAACGATTTTAATAAATCTACAAAAGATTACTACCAATTAAAGAAACTAAATCCCGCCTATGAAATATATTTTGGGAAACAAGATTCTGTAAGTATCTCAGATAATTTTGAAGATATTAAACAAACTTTTGAAAACATTGAAAAAGGTAGTGGGATTAAACTTCAACAGTTCATAAATAAAGCCCATACCAATTATAAAATTGCTATAATGGATCTGGTTTACAAACCAGGTATTACACTGTTTGAAATCATAAATAAAAAAACGTTTTTTAAACTTAATGACTTTATTCGAACCATTAAGAATCAAGTTTCTGGATATGTAAAAAATAAAAAACTTCAAAAAATACTTGAATTTCCCGTTCTATTCTTAGGGGCAAAACCTAGCAATACCCCTTCATTTTACAATTTTATGAATTATGCCGATTTTAAATTAGGCACATGGCATCCAGAAGGCGGAATGTATGAAGTTGTCAATGCAATGACCACCTTGGCTACAAGCTTAGGGGTTAAATTTTACACCAATCATGAAGTAGAAGGTATAGATGTTAAAAATAAAAAAGTAATAGGAGTTTCAACAAAAACAAATTACTTTTCATGTGACTTGTTACTAAGTGGAGCAGATTATCATCATACAGAAACCCTATTACCTAAATCATTGAGGCAGTATTCAGAAACATATTGGAATAAGAAAATATTTGCACCGTCAGCTTTATTATTTTATGTTGGTTTTGACAAAAAATTAGAAAACGTATCGCATCACACCCTATTTTTTGATACGGACTTCGAGGCACATGCTAAAACCATTTATGACACAAAAGAATGGGCAGATAAACCCCTGTTTTATGCCAGTTTTCCGAGTATGACTGATAAATCTTCGGCGCCATTAAATAAAGAGGCCGGAATTTTTCTAATTCCAATTGCACCAGATTCTGAAGACACCCCTGAAATAAGAGAACATTATTTTAATCAACTCATCGATCGTATTGAACATATTACTGATACCTCAATAAAAAAGAACATTTTATTTAAGGAGTCCTATTGTGTACAAGATTTTAAAGACGATTATAATTCTTACAAAGGCAATGCATACGGATTGGCGAATACCTTGAAACAAACCCATGTTTTAAGACCAAAACTTAAAAGTAAAAAAGTTGAAAATTTGTATTTTACGGGACAGCTTACGGTTCCCGGTCCAGGAGTTCCCCCATCAATAATTTCTGGTAAAATTGTAAGTGAATTAATTAAAACTTATTTCAATAAATGAAAGTACTATTTGACAAATCAAGTTTAAAATGTAGTAAAATCGTTACCAATACGTATAGCACTTCATTTTCTCTTGGAATAAAACTATTCGCTCCTTCTATTCGCCCCTATATTTATGCTATCTATGGCTTTGTGCGTTATGCGGATGAAATTGTTGATTCGTTTAACGGCTACCCCCAAGAAGAATTATTTAATGAATTTGTAAATGATTATAGGTTGTCCCTTGATAGAAAAATTAGTTTAAATCCAATAATAAATGCTTTTCAAGATGTGGTACATAAATATGATCTTCAAATATATGCGGATGATTTTTTAAAACGCATGGAGGCCGACCTGTATGTTTCCGACTATACCACAAAAGAAGATTACGAGAATTATATCTATGGATCTGCAGATGTTGTAGGCTTAATGTGCTTGCGTGTTTTTGTTCACAATGATGACAAAAAATTTAATCACTTAAAACAATCGGCACAACATTTAGGTTCTGCTTTTCAGAAAATAAATTTTTTGAGAGACATTAAAGATGACATTGAACATTTAGGCCGATCATATTTTCCTAATTTAGCTTTAAATAATCTCAATAATTCAAATAAGGAAGAAATAATTGCTGATATTGATCAAGATTTAAATGAGGCTTATAAGGGCATCGTTCAATTGCCAATAGAAAGCAGATTGGGCGTATATATTGCTTTTAGATACTATCAAAAATTACTTAAAAAGTTAAGAAAAGCAGATTCTGAAAAAATATTAAACGAAAGAATCAGGATTTCAAATAGCCTAAAAATGTTTATCTTAACCAAATCATATATTAGATATAAATTACATATACTTTAAACCCTTACAGAATATTTTTATTATGATTATTTTGTTCTATTTCGTTATCACTATTGTAACATTCCTGGTAATGGAGGTCGTAACTTGGCTAACTCATAAATATGTAATGCATGGTTTCTTATGGCATTTACATGAAGATCATCACCAACCTAAATATGCAAATACATTTGAGAAAAACGATGCCTTTTTTGTCATTTTTGCAGTACCTAGCATAGTTCTCTTATATTTTGGATTTGAACCACAATTGAACTTTTTATTTTTTATTGGTTTAGGCATATTTTTTTATGGCATGACTTATTTTTTAGTTCATGACGTCTTAATTCATCAAAGATTCAAATGGTTTAAGAATACAAAAAACAAGTACTTAAAAGGATTGAGAAAAGCTCATAAAATTCATCATAAACACCTTAACAAAGAACATGGTGAATGTTTTGGAATGCTTTTGGTCCCAAAAAAATATCACAGACAATATTAATGAAGCCGTATGTTTATTTATTAGTTAATTTCGGTTGTATTGTTGTTCCTGTCATCGCTAGTTTTTATAAAAAACATGCTTTCTTTAATGTTTGGAAATCATTTTTCAAAGCCAATTTAATTGTTGCTCTTTTTTTTCTAATTTGGGATATTCTTTTTACCAAAGCGGGAATTTGGGGTTTTAATCCAGAATATCTTACCGGCCTTTTTATTTTTAACCTTCCAATTGAAGAAGTTTTATTCTTTATATGTATTCCATACGCTTGTGTCTTTAGTTTTTATGCTTTTGAATATTTATTCAAACAAAACCCACTTCAAAAATGGCATAGATTTATATCCATACCATTAATAGTTCTATTACTAAGCATAGCAGTTATTAATTATGACAGGCTATACACATCAATCACGTTTTTTTGCACGAGTTTGTTTTTAGTGTATATGTTATTCATTAAAAGAGATCTGTCTTTATATTATTTAAGCTATTTATGCATTATCCCTTTTTTTATTTTAAGCAACGGAATTTTGACTGGTAGTTTTTTTATTGACCCAATTGTTTGGTATAATAATGAAGAAAACTTAGGCATTAGATTGGTCAATATCCCAATAGAAGATATAATTTATGGGATGTTATTAGTGTTTATGAATATTGAATTGTTCAATTACTACAGACAAAAAAACCATTTGTAAACAAATTACAAATGGCTTATATTTTTTAGAATCTTATTGGATTAAGACACGGCCTTTAATCTTTTCATCTTGGTTTTTGTCAACTTATCTTTGGCGTAGGACCGAGTAACATCTAGCTTGGTTTCATCTGTTCCTGGTAAAGTAAACATAGCATCAGTTAAAATCTCTTCACAAAGTGAACGTAACCCACGAGCCCCTAACTTATATTCAATAGCTTTATCTACAATAAAATCTAAGGCACCATCAGTTATGGTTAGTTCTATCTCATCCATTAAGAACAACTTTCTATATTGTTTAATGATTGCATTTTTTGGTTCTGTAAGAATAGCTCTAAGTGTATTTGCATCCAAAGGATTCATATAAGTTAGAACTGGCAATCGCCCTATAATTTCTGGTATTAATCCAAAATCTTTCAAATCCCTTGGTGTGATATACTGCAATAGATTATCTTCATCAAGTACGTCGTCCTCATGAGATGCTTTGTAACCAATAGCCGACATATTTAAACGTTTAGAGATATGTCTTTCAATACCATCAAACGCTCCACCTGCAATAAATAGAATATTTTCTGTATCTACTTCAATGAATTTTTGATCCGGATGTTTACGACCTCCTTTTGGAGGGACATTGACAGTTGTGCCTTCAAGTAATTTAAGTAATGCCTGTTGCACCCCTTCACCTGAGACATCACGTGTTATAGATGGATTATCGCTTTTGCGTGCAATCTTATCTATTTCATCGATGAAAACGATACCACGCTGAGCTTTATCTAAATTGTAGTCTGCTGCTTGTAATAAACGGGTTAAAATACTTTCGACATCTTCCCCTACATAACCAGCTTCCGTTAAAACCGTAGCGTCAACAATGGCTAATGGTACATTCAGCATTCTGGCAATTGTTTTAGCCATTAGTGTTTTACCGGTACCTGTTTGCCCAACCATGATGATATTACTCTTTTGTATTTCAATATCATCCTCTGTTGATGTTTGTAATAAACGCTTATAATGATTATAAACTGCAACGGACATTACACGCTTAGTGTGTTCTTGTCCAATTATATATTCGTCTAAAAACCCTTTGATTTGCTTTGGCTTTTTCAGCATCAATTCTGCCGAAAGCTCATTATTATCAAGTTCTTTTGATTCTTCAATAACAATACCATGCGCCTGTTCAATACAACGGTCACATATATGTGCATCTAAACCTGCAATCAATAAATTGGTCTCTGGCTTTTTCCTACCACAAAATGAACATTCTAATTCTTCCTTTGCCATACTAAATAACTATAAGTGAATCGTCAATAGTGAAAAGGTTTTTTTATAACCTCATAAAACCACTTGATCTCAATGCACTGTTTTAATTTTTAATTTCGTTTTAATATCTCATCAATCATACCATATTCTAGAGCCTTATCAGCCTTCATCCAATAATCACGATCACTATCAGCATACACTTTATCATAATCTTGACCAGAATGCTTACTAATAATATTATATAATTCTTCCTTAAGAATCAGTATTTCACGTGCGGTAATTTCAATATCACTGGCTTGTCCTTGTGCACCACCCAAAGGTTGGTGAATCATAACACGTGAATGTGATAACCCACTACGTTTTCCTTTTTCTCCTGCACATAATAAAACAGCACCCATTGAAGCAGCCATTCCTGTGCAAATTGTTGCAACATCTGGCTTAATGAGTTGCATCGTATCATAAATACCAAGCCCAGCATATACGCTACCACCTGGAGAATTGATATAAATTTGGATATCCTTAGAAGCATCTGTACTCTCCAAAAATAATAGTTGTGCCTGAATAATATTAGCAACGTGGTCATTAATTCCCGTTCCTAAAAAAATAATACGATCCATCATTAATCTTGAAAACACATCAAAAATTGCAATATTCATTTGACGTTCTTCAATTATATTAGGGGTCATTCCAGTAGGATACATACTACTAATAATCTTATTATAGTATGTACTGCTAATGCCTTGATCTTTTATTGCGAATTTTTCGAATTCTTTTCCGTAATCCATGTTTTTTTATTTTTTAATTGATGAAGTTCCTGCCATTACTAGAAAATTCATACTATTTTTTGGTTAATTGATTTTATAAACCTTATGACTAAGCGCTTATAAAAAAGGCGTTGAATTCTTTTGAATTCAACGCCTAAATATAATGAATTTTTAAGACTAAGAACCGTAAACCTCCTTAACGAATTTATCGTAACTCAACTCTTTGGTCTTTAGATTTGCATTGTCTTTGTAAAACTCCAACAATTTTTGACTTGTTAATTGCTCTGACAAACGTTTTACTTCATCTTGATTTGATAAAACACGAGCTGAAATATCATCCAACTCTTTATCTGATGGATTCATTTGACCAAATTGAGCCATTTGACCTTTTATCATTTCTTTAGAATAGGACTTTAAGTCTTCAAAATTAACTTGAAGCTTGTTATCCGCTACTAATTTCCCTTCTATTAATTGATAACGCATGCTTTTTTCTGACTTTTCGTACTCCTCTTTGGCTTGTGTTTCATCTATTGGCTCTTCACCAGCAGTTTGAATCCACTTCTGCAAAAATTCTGCAGGTAAGTCAAATTTTGTATTATCAACCAAATATTCCGTTACATCATTTAATAACTTTTGATCTGCTTGTTGCACAAATTGCTTTTCAGCATCTTCCTTAATTTTTTCTTTTAATTCTGATACTGTTTTTACACTGTCTTTACCAAAAAGCTTATCAAACAATTCTTGATCCAAATCTGCAAGTTCTCTCTCGTTCACCTCAGTGATTTCAAACGTCACTTCAATTTCCAAACCTTGAGCATCATCATGACTTACTTTAAGAAAGCTTATTAAATCCTGATCATCATTAAACAATCCTTTAGTCTTTAAGGAAATTATATTGCCAACTTTAGCTCCAATAAACTTCTTTGCATTAACTTTTCCTTTTAATTTATCTAAAGAAAATGTTGTTGAATTCTCTATGCCTTTGTCTTCATTTTTGAAAATTCCGGTAATTTCATCCTTTTCAGCAACTTCTGTTTTGTTTATCAACTTTCCATACTGCTTTTGGATATTAACAATTTGATCATCAATCATCTTATCATCCGCCACAACCTTATATTGAGTAATGGCTTTCTTCCCCTTAAGTTTTACCTCAAATTCTGGTGCTAAACCTAATTCAAATTCAAAAGAAAAATCATCTCCATTCCAATCTAAATCATCTTGAGCTTTTGGTAATGGGTTCCCTAAAACATCTAATTTCTCTTCAACTAAGTACTTGCCCAAAGCATCTTGAAGCAACTTATTTACTTCATCAATAAGCACAGCTTTTCCATATTGCTTTTTTACCATTCCCATTGGCACGTGCCCCTTTCTAAATCCGGGAATATTTGCCGTCTTACGGTAATCTGTTAAGATTTTTTCAACCTTTGCTGTGTAATCTTCCTTTGAAATGTCAACTTTAACAACTGCGTTTAAAGTATCAATGTTTTCTCTTGTAATATTCATGCTTAACTTAAATGAAAATTGGGCTGCAAAAATACAATATTTTTGCAACCCAACAAAGTTTTTGATTTATTGTGTTTCAGTACCCTTTTACATGTTTATTCTTTTATTATCGTCTTTTAAAAGCGAGTGTAATAATGATTCCAATAATGACAACAAAACACTAAATAATACTGCTGTCCAAATGCTAGTCACAGAGAATCCATCAATTAATTTATCTGCTAGCAAAATAATTAAAGCATTTACAATTAATAAAAACAAACCAAGAGTTAATATTGTTATTGGCAATGTAAGTATTACCAATAGTGGCTTTATAAACACATTAAGTAAAGCTAAAACGATAGCCACAATAATAGCTGTAGTATAACCATCTACACTAACACCGCCTAGTAATTTAGACAATGCAACAACAGCAACAGCCGTTAATAATACTTTAAGAATTGTATTCATATGAAAAATGGTTTTGCACTAAGGTAAGGATTAACCAATAAACTGCATAACTTCTTTGAAAAATTCAGCTGGGTTTTCAGCATGCAACCAATGTCCGGCATTGGTGATATTTTTTATTTCTGCTTTAGGAAACTGATTATGAATAATGCGTTCATCTTCAATACCAATATATTCTGATGTATCACCTCGCAAGAATATTGTGTCACCATCATATCTCAGGTGTTTTGGCAAGGCCTCACCTATTTCTTCAACGTGTTCAGTCAAAACGTCAAGGTTTACACGAAGCGCCAAATGACCTTTTTCTTTCCAAAATAAATTCTTAAGTAAAAATTGACGCGTACCAAATTCTGAAACATAATGTGATAAAACCTCATCTGCTTTACCCCTCGAATCAATACTATTAAAATCTAAAGCATTTAAACCTTTTAAAATGGCATCATGATGTATGGGATAAAATCTGGGTGATATATCGGCTATGATAAGTTTTGAAACTAATTCCGGATATAAAGCCGCAAACAACATGGCCGTTTTTCCTCCCATAGAATGACCTAGGAGTATTATCTTTTTTAATTGATATGTTTCGCAATAGTGCATTAAATCTTCGGCCAATAAATCATAGTTGAATTCTGCATCGTGAAAACTCCTACCGTGATTACGTTGATCTACTAAATGCACTTGAAATCCGTTTTTGGCAAACTGCTTACCAAGGGTTTTCCAATTATCACTCATACCAAGAAAACCATGCAGAATAACAAAGGGATGACCTTGACCAATAATATTTGAATATAGTCCCATTTATTTTAGGCGATGTAAATACATTTGAATAACATTCTCAACACCTAAGTATAAACTCTCAGAAACTAAAGCATGTCCTATTGAAACTTCCAGTAGTCCGGGCATTTCAGCCTTAAAAAAAGAAATATTATCTAATGACAAATCATGACCCGCATTAACCCCTAAGCCTAACTCATTAGCCAATGTTGCGCAAGCTAAATAGGGCTGAATAGCTTCTTTATTTCCCAATCCATATTGATGAGCAAAAGCCTCTGTATATAATTCTATTCTATCCGCTCCAGTGGCAATTGCACCTTCTACTTGTTTTAAATCTGGGTCTAAAAAAATTGATGTTCTAATATTATTTCTTTTGAATTCAGCTATTACTTCTTTTAAAAACTCTTTATTTTTTATAGTGTCCCAGCCAGCATTTGAGGTTAATGCGTCTACTGCATCGGGCACCAAGGTTACCTGAGTTGGTTTTATTTTTAAAACCATTTCTACAAATTTAGAAATCGGATTCCCTTCAATATTATACTCAGTGTGAACAATCTCTTTTAAGTCATATGCGTCTTGGTATTTTATATGACGTTCGTCTGGTCTGGGATGAATGGTCACACCTTGCGCACCATATTGTTGTACATCTTTTGCAAACTGTATTACATTAGGTGTATCTCCGCCACGTGAATTTCTTAACGTTGCAATCTTATTTATATTAACACTTAACTTTGCCATTTTCCAAAATTTTAAAAGGCAAAAATACAAAGTAAGTTAGGCATATTGTATTTATTTTTGATTAATTTGCGATTGAAAAGTCATAGAGACATGCCACTAAGCGAGTACATAATAAACGATATAAAAGCGCTTCAAGTTGAAGATAGCATTAAGGATGTTCAAGAATTGTTTCATCAGTTAACCTTTTCTCATATTCCGATAAAACGACATGAAAATTATATAGGTTGTATTTCTGAAACGGATGCTCATTGTTTTGAGTCTGAAAAAACTTTGAGTGAATACTTATATGTAATTGAAGGTTTTTATGTTAGACAACATACACTCTGGCTAGATGTTTTAGAATCTTTTGCTCAAAACGACACCAATATAATGCCCGTTTTAGATGACAATAACAACTATTTAGGATATTATGAATTAAATGATATTATTTCATTGTTTAATCACACGCCATTTTTTGCCGAACCCGGCGGTATTATTATCGTTGAAAAAGGCTATAATGATTATTCTTTTAGTGAGATCTGTCAGATTGTAGAATCTAATAACGCAAAATTATTAGGCGCTTTCATATCTAAGATTGAAAATGATGTTATACAAGTCACCATAAAGATAGGCAGTGCTGGTTTAGGTGAAATTATTCAAACTTTTAGACGCTATAGCTATAATATTATATCTGGACATGAAGAAGATGCATTTTTAAAAAACCTAAAAGACAGATCAGATTACCTTAATAAATATCTCAATCTGTAAATTATGAAAGTTGCTTTATTTGGTCAGTTTTATCATAAAAACTCCGAAAGTATTATAGAAACATTACTGGACATCTTACAAACAAAAGATATCACAGTTCTCATTGAGAAACATTTTTTTGCATTAATAAACGAAGAGCGGGAAATCCATTTTAGTAAAGGTGATTTTAAGACGTATTCTGAACTAGATAACACCTATGATTTAGTAGTTAGTATTGGTGGTGATGGTACGTTTTTAAGAGCTATTACATTTGTTAGAGATTTAGCAATACCAATTGTAGGGATCAATACGGGCCGTCTTGGGTTTTTAGCTACCATTCCGAAAGGAAAAATACAAAAAGCCATTGATGATATTTTGAAAGGTGATTATAGCATTTCAGAACGCAGCTTATTAACCATATCGACATCAAATAAAAATAAATCTTTAACAGATTTAAATTTTGCCCTAAACGAAATAGCCGTTAGCAGAAAAAACACGACCTCAATGATATCTGTAGAAACTCATTTAAATGATGAATATCTAACTTCATATTGGGCTGATGGATTAATTATTTCTACACCAACAGGATCTACAGGATACTCATTAAGTTGCGGTGGACCTGTAATTACGCCAGATGCAAATAATTTCATCCTAACTCCAATTGCGCCACACAACCTGAGTGCCAGACCGCTGGTAATTCCTGATTCTACTGAAATTAGGCTAAAAGTAAGTGGTCGAGAAGACAATTATTTAGTTTCTTTAGATTCAAGAATCGCAACCCTAAAGAATGACACCATCGTTACTATAAAAAAAGCGCCGTTTACAATTAAAATGATTGAGCTTAAAGATAAGAGTTTTTTAAATACATTAAGAAAAAAACTATTATGGGGTGAAGATAAGCGCAACTAAGCTTTCACTTTCTTTTTTAATTTAATAATAATTCATATCAAACTTCTATTCAAACAGAACATCTACATCTTATAAGAATTCAAACAATAAAAGCCTATATATGCTGTTTATCAGTAATACTAAACCACAAATTATAATAGGCTCAGCTTATTTATTATATTTGCAAACTTTTAAAAATTTATGAGGACCACAATCGTCATTATTATTGGTGTTTTATTTGGACATTTGGGACAGGCTCAAATCTATGAAGGCGGATTCTTTTTAGGCGGGAGTAACCTTATTGGAGACGTTGGTGCGACCAATTACATTTCGCCTGATGCTATTGCTGTTGGTGGTCTTATTAAGTGGAACCGAAGTCCTCGGCATGCATGGCGTGCTTCAATGACTTATTCCAAGTTTCAAGCAAAAGATTCCCAATCTGATGATCCTAGAAGAATACAGAGACGCTATGATTTTTCAGCTAAAATGCTAGAGGTATCTATGGGTCTTGAGTTTACTTTTTTTGATTTCAATATGCATTATGGTGGCTTTATTTCCACCCCATACTTATATACTGGAATTTCGGTAATTGGTCATAATGATTCTTATTACAAAAATGGTGAACAAACTTTAGAAAACACCAGAAGCTTTGCTTTTGGTATACCAATGACAGTAGGATATAAAATTAGAGTCTCGGAACATATACTTCTTGCCGCTGAAATCGGTCTGCGTTATACGTTTACTGATGGCCTTGATGGCAGCATGCCTGCTAATGATGAACGAAAGGAGGTTTACGCATTTGGAAACATTAATAATAATGATTGGTATACTTTTACAGGCATTACATTAACCTACACTTTCGGTAGAAAACCTTGTTACTGCAATTTTTAAATGGACTACAAGGCACAAATTCATATCGACCAATTACCAAAACACATTGCCATTATCATGGATGGTAACGGACGCTGGGCTAAAAAACAAGGTAAACTTCGAGCTTTTGGACATAAAAATGGTACAAAAGCAGTAAAGCAAACCGTTGAAACTTGTGCTGAATTGGGTGTAAAGAACTTAACGCTATATGCGTTCTCTACTGAAAATTGGAATCGCCCAAAATTGGAGGTTCAAACCTTAATGAAACTATTAATCTCTTCATTAAAAAAGGAAATTAAAACGCTTCAAGAAAACAATATTAGGCTTAATGCTATCGGAAATTTAGACGATTTACCAACAAAAGTATCTGATGAATTAAACGATGTTATCGCATTGACTAAATCCAATAATCGCATGGTCCTAACCTTAGCACTAAGTTATGGTTCTAGGAATGAAATTTTAAATGCGGTAAAACAAATAAGTATTAAAGTTAAAAATAATATAATTTCGCCTGAAAAAATTGATGAATCCGTAATAAATGAGCATCTTTACACGCAAAATTTACCAGACGTAGATTTATTGATTAGAACTAGTGGTGAACAACGCATAAGCAATTTCCTTTTGTGGCAAATTGCTTATGCCGAATTGTATTTTATTGAAACACTATGGCCTGATTTTACAAATCAAGAGTTATATAAAGCCATTGTAAGTTATCAAAATAGAGAAAGAAGATTTGGAAAAACAAGTGAACAAATTAGATAAAAGTAAATTATTGAAAACCTACATTACTCAATTTTTAATTACTTTATTTTTATGCTGTAGCTCTTTTTTAGCGGCGCAAACAGCAATTAATAGTGACAAAACGTATATCATTGGTGACGTTACAGTTACAGGAGAGACTAGTTTTAGTCCTCAGACGGTAGTAACGTACTCTGGGCTCCGTAAAGGGGACGAATTAAAAATACCGGGAGAAAAGATTGGTGTTGCAATTAAAAAACTGTGGAGTTCAGGATTGTTTAGTAGTATTGATCTCTATGTTACCAGAATCGAAGGCGATGACGTATTTCTTGAAATTCATTTGGAAGATTTACCGGAACTTAATGAAGTTGTAATTACTGGTGTAAAAAAGGGTAAAATCCAAGAAATTCTTGATGAAAACAAATTGCAACCTGGGGTAAAAGTCACCGAAAACCTTGTCACTACTACAAAAAATTACCTGGAAGGCAAACATAAAAAGAAAGGTTTTTACAATGCTAATGTAGATATCGTAACGACGGAA
>JAGSHF010000109.1 GCA_023954685.1 Flavobacteriaceae bacterium
AAAAGATGGTTCCTAATAGTAGTGCGACCGCTATACCTAATATTACTTTTAAACTTCTGTTATTACTTTCTGACTTGTTTTCCATAATAGTAAAATTTGATTTTTTAATGTACTTTTTTATTGTTTTATATGGCAATTATACTTTTGCAAGTGAAATCTTCTCGACTCTATCAACATATACGAACAAGTTGTCAACTTGGATGTTCTTCCATTTTCTAATAAGTTTAATCTCGACCGTGAGATTTTTCTCAGCACCTTAAGATAAAGGCCTGAAGTCAAATGAGCTTGTATCAAAATATCATTATAAATTATTAATATTCTCACTTTGCTCAATCATTTTAATAACTCAAAAATTGCCCTTATCTTTATGAATACTAAATATCCAACATGAAAACTAAATTTTATAGTATTTTATTGCTTAGCGTTTTGCTTTACACTTGTAAAACTGAAAATAACAAAACTGTAACACCGGTAATAGAGGACACTCCTGCTTCAATTGAAGAGCATAGTACTACGGATACCCATATAGAAAAAGAACCTGAAGTTATTAGCAGTCCTAAAATCAATAACTTTATTGAAAAAGAAGGTATTACTATATCCCCAATAGAACATGGAACCATGGTTTTAGAGTATAATGGAACCAATATTTATGTAGATCCAGTTGGTGGAAAAGATGCATTTAATAAACACAAAGCTCCTGACTTTATAATCATTACCGATATTCATGGCGACCATCTTGATGTAAAAACATTAGAAACCATTACAACTCCCAACACCGTTATTATTGGTCCGAAAGCCGTAAAAGAAAAATTACCTGAAGTATTACAAAAAAACTATAACGTCATATTTAACGGGCTTTCTCGTAGTTTTTCAATATCAAAAATGGATGTAGATATTGAAGCGATTGCAATGTATAATTTAAGAGAAGAAGCTTTAAAATTTCATCCTAAAGAACGCGGAAACGGCTATGTTCTTACATTGAATAATATTCGTATTTACATTTCAGGAGATACTGAAGATATATTCGAAATGCGTCAATTAAAAGATATTGACATTGCATTTGTTTGTATGAATCTGCCCTACACAATGACTGTTGAAAGTGCGGCGAGTGCAGTGCTACAATTTGCTCCTAAACAAGTTTATCCTTATCACTATAGAGGCACAGAAGGCTATAGTGATGTTAATAGGTTTAAAGAAATTGTGAATAATGGAAACAAAAATATTTCTGTGGGCTTATTAAACTGGTATCCAGAACAATAATTAAATTCTATTTAATTTATTCTATGATTTTAGCTATCTTTGAAAGACAAAAACCCTAACATCTTTTACCCATGTCATTTTCATTTTTTAAATTATTTTCTATAGCACTATATGCGCCGAGTGTTACGGTTGTTGTACTCTCTATTACCGTAGGTTTCTTTTTCGTTTTATTGATTTTAGGTGTAAGAAAGTCATATAAACTAAAAAAAGAAAGTGAACGTTTAATAAAAAAAGTCTCCTCTTCAAAAGATAAAGAAGATTCAAATGATGATTTTACTGAAGGTCATCTTTATCAAAATCATTAAATTATTAGAAATAGCGATTCGCTTATCAGCACCAATTAAATGCGATTTCTATTGATTTCGATACTACTTTATTTAAAATCAACAATTAAAACACTGTTTTATCTTAATTTTTAATCCAATAAAATGTGAAATCAAAACTACTAGTACTTGTTTAGATTGTAAGTATACTATTTTATGTTATGCAATTTGAAATTATGAAAATTGAATCGAAATTAATAAAAACCTACAAACTTAAAAAAGTGCAGTACATGGCTTAAGGCATGCATCTTATTTGAACTAAAAGATCATCTTATATATTTTTACAAATGTATGATTTATAACATGCTGTCTATTTATAGCATCCTTAAATTGTGTAAACTGACTAGTAAGCAATTGGTTTATTAATCAAAAAAAGCCGCATGACGCGGCTTTTTTTTAAAGAATTAAAAGATTCTCTTATCGTATTAGTTTCTTATATTTAATTCGTTTCGGCATTAAATCTCCACCTAATCGTTGCTTTTTATTTTCTTCATACTCACTAAAACTGCCTTCAAAGAAATACACCTGACTATCCCCCTCAAAAGCTAATATATGTGTGCAAATTCTGTCTAAAAACCATCTATCGTGACTAATCACTACAGCACAACCGGCAAAGTTTTCCAAGCCTTCCTCAAGCGCTCTTAAGGTGTTAACATCAAGGTCATTAGTAGGTTCGTCTAATAGTAGTACATTACCTTCTTCCTTCAGCGTCATGGCTAAATGAAGGCGGTTACGTTCACCACCTGAGAGCATATTTACCTTTTTGTTTTGCTCACTACCAGAAAAATTAAATCTACTCAAGTACGCCCTAGAATTCACCTGTTTGCCCCCCATCATCACCAATTCTTGTTCGTCGCTAAAATTTTGCCAAATGGTTTTATTTGGATCAATATTAGAATGATTTTGGTCTACGTAAGCAATTTTTGCTGTCTCTCCGACTTTAAATTCACCCCTATTAGGGTCTTCATCTCCCATAATCATTCTAAATATTGTAGTCTTCCCTGCGCCATTAGGACCAATCACACCTACAATTCCAGCTTGCGGTAATTTAAAATTCAAATCTTCATAAAGCAGTTTATCTTCATAACCTTTATTAACACCAATCGCTTCAATCACATTTGTACCCAACCTCGGGCCGTTTGGAATATATATTTCTAATTTTTCATCCAACTGCTTTTGATCTTGACTCATCAATTTGTCGTAATTCTTTAAACGTGCTTTTTGCTTTGTTTGACGTCCTTTAGCTCCTTGACGCACCCATTCTAACTCACGTTCTAATGTTTTTTGACGCTTGGAAGCCGTTTTACTTTCTTGAGCCATCCGCTTAGATTTTTGATCCAACCAAGACGAGTAATTTCCTTTCCAAGGAATACCCTCACCTCTATCTAATTCTAAAATCCAACCTGCAACATTATCCAAAAAATACCTATCATGCGTCACCGCTATAACTGTGCCTTTATACTGTGCCAAATGATGCTCTAACCAATGTACAGATTCAGCATCCAAGTGATTCGTAGGCTCATCAAGCAATAAGACATCGGGTTCTTGCAATAACAAACGACAAAGCGCCACTCGACGGCGTTCTCCTCCAGATAACACACCTATTTTTTTATCACCATCTGGCGTCCGTAAGGCATCCATGGCAATTTCAAGTTTGGTATCAAGTTCCCAGGCGTTTGCAGCATCTATTTGATCTTGTAACTCGGCCTGACGGTTCATTAGCTTCTCCATTTTATCTGGGTCACTATAAACTTCTTCCAATCCAAATTGATCATTAATCTTGTTATATTCATCAAGTATAGCAACAGTTTCAGCCGCACCTTCACGAACAATTTCCATGACGGTTTTATCTTCATCCAATTGAGGCTCTTGTTCTAAATACCCAACCGAATAATCTTGAGAAAAAACGACATCACCTTGGTAATTTTTATCTACCCCCGCTATTATCTTTAATAGTGTAGATTTTCCAGAACCATTAAGCCCTAAGATTCCTATTTTTGCGCCATAAAAAAAACTTAAGTATATGTTCTTCAAAACTGGCGTATTCGCACTTTGGTATGTCTTGGTAACCCCAGACATTGAAAATATTATCTTTTTATCATCACTCATTATACTCGTCCTTTTAATGCATTAAACACCCAAGCTATTGCAAAAAAACCTATGCCAACAGCAGCAAAGCCCCAACCGGCTACATCTTCATATCTAAAGGCACCCAAGCTTATTAAGCCTAAGCCCACAATAATCATTATTGCGGTAGCCCATGCTAACACTGTATTTTTATTCATTGCCATAATATATTATTTAACATGATAGTTAGTAGTATACAAATATCGTGTATTTGCATAAAAAAAGCACCCTTAAAAGGGTGCTTTTTAATACGCATCTAAGTTTTTCACAATTCAAGCATGGGTACTTCTATAAAAAGCAACTCAGAATTCTGAAAAGCTTTTAATTTAAAACTTTTGGTAGCCGAAAGTCCAATGGCATCACGTTGGCTTAAAATATCATCATTAACTGCAACTTCACCACGAATAAGCATAACATATACGCCATGAGTATTATCTTTTAACTCATATGTGATTGAATGTTCTTTGTCCATATCAATTCGAGATATTTTAGCATCTTGATGAATTTTCAAACTATCAATATCCTCATCATCAAATGAAGTCACCAACGTTTGCAACTTGTTTTTTCGATCTTCAATCCTAAACTTTTTTTGATCATAACGCGGTTGTGCATTTTTTTTATTTGGGACAATCCATATCTGAAATAAACTCAAATGCTCCGTAACAGAGCCGTTTATTTCAGAATGTTGAATACCCGTACCAGCTGACATCACTTGAACTTCATCTGGAAACACAGATTGCCATTCATCATGCATAGAATCCCGATGCTTCAATTCCCCTCTTAATGGAATTGTTATTATCTCCATATTATCATGCGGATGTGTACCGAAACCCATTTTTGGTGCAATGACATCATCATTTAGTACACGTAATGCGCCAAAATTTATTTTTTCCGGATTGTAAAAGTTTGCAAAACTAAACGAGTGATTGGCTTGCAGCCATCCATGATTAGCAAATCCTCTTGTATCTGATTTATGAATAATAGTTTTCATAATTGCTGTTTTTATATTTAATAATTAACTATATGGAAGAAATCCCATTTTCCCCATTTGATAATCCCTCATGGCTTCTAATAATTCGGTTTGTGAATTCATTACATAAGGCCCGTAAGTTGCTACCGATTCATCAATTGGAGCTCCAGACAGAAACAGCAGCTTACTATCTTCTTCAGCTTTTATAGAAAAGCCATCTCCATTTTGTTGAAATTCCATTAGCTGATTTTTATCTAATTCTAAAGCTTCGATATTATTTATGATTACTTTTCCTTTCAATAAATATAATAAGCCATGATGTGAATTTGAATACACTATCAACTGCTCTCCCCCAACTTTTGCATCAATCATAAATGCATTAACAGCTGTTTGAGTTCTAATTTTTCCATAGGTGTTATCTAATTCTCCCGCAATAATTCTAGTGGCTACTTTTTTATCCTCAGATGTAATCACATTAAACTCTTCATGTTTTGCATGTTGATAATTAGCCTCAATCATTTTCTTTTCTGAAGGTAAATTTAACCATAACTGAATCCCTTCAATGGTTCCTCCTTTTTTGACAAACTCTTTTGTTGGGCTCTCTGCGTGTATTATACCTCGACCGGCTGTTGTCCATTGTACATCTCCTGCTTTAACAATACTTTCGTTTCCTAATGAATCTCTATGTAATTGCTCTCCTTCTACCAAAAAAGTAATGGGTTCAAAACCTCTATGAGGATGAGGACCTAAAGCGAAAGGGTTATTTTCTTCAGATATGTCATAAGGCCCATAATGATGTAATAATACAAACGGGTCGATCATTTCTATATGTTGAGTTGGAAAAGGTTGTCTTAACCTAATTGGCCCCATGTCTACAAAATGACTGCGTCCTGCTCTTTTTATTGTATTAAGTTTCATAGTTTTTATAATTTATTTTCCATGGAAAATATTTGATTAAAATTTTACCGAATTTTATCCAGCAAGTCACTTAATAAACCTGCTTCTTCTTCAGTAAGATTATGTATGTAATCATCTTTCATTTCCTGAGATATTGTTTTCAACAATGCTAACCCTTTATGAGTAATGTTTATATTTACCACTCTTCGATCAGATGGACAAGCAATGCGCTCAATTAATCCTTTTGCGCAGAGTTTATCCATTAATCGTGTTGCATTTGGGGCCCGTTCAACCATTCTTTCTTTAATGGTTTGTACTTTTAATGCCTCTCCTGCGCCTCTCAATATTCTTAAAATATTAAACTGTTGCGGAGAAATGCCAAAAGGTTTAAAAAACATGTTTTGATGACTATTTATCCAATTACTTGTATAAATAATGTTTAATAACGCTTTAACCTTATTGTTTGGAAAAGTAGAATTTATATCCTTTGAAATATCACCCATTATTAGCCTTTAAATCCGTCCTTAATATGTGCGCCATCACAATATGGTTTATTTGCAGATGCCCCACACCTGCAAAAAGCGGTGGTTTTGTTTTTCTTTTCTTTGTCACCATTAGGTTTTGTAATATTTAAAGTACCATACACTAGCAAAGGTCCATTCTCTAACACTTCCACTTTGGTGTCCAGTCTAGTCTCTTCTTCAGGCTTTTCAACTTTCATTTCATAAGTTAAGGCGCCCGAAGGACATTTTTGAATTTGTGCTTTTAATTCTTCCACCGAGGCATTCTCTGCCTTTATCCATGGCTTCGCTTTTGGATCATACACATTAGGCAAAAGCTTAACGCACTCGGCAGCATGAATACATTTTTTAGGTTTCCAAAAAACAGTCAAGTCTCCATTTGTGTACTTTTTAATAATCTCTCTTTCTTCCATCATTTAATGTATTAAAGTGCATTTTGCAACGCATGAATCGCCGCTTGCAATTTGGTGTTCAATTCCGAATCCAAAATTCCTTCCTCAGAAAAATTTTGCCCAAATGAAGGTAATGAAAAATCTGCTACAATATTTCCTCCCATATAAGGGAATCTTCCTTTTGCAATATCTAAAACAGTTTCTCCACCTCTTCCACCTGGCGATGTCGCCATTAGTAACATGGGAACATCACTCCATAGTTTCCCATCGATTCTCGACATCCAATCAAAAATATTTTTAAATACCGAAGCATACGCTCCATTATGTTCTGCTAGTGCTAATACAATTCCATCTGATGATTTAATTTTATCTAGAAATATTTGCGCATTATTTGGTATACCATTAGCAATTTCATAATCAATACCATATACAGGTAATTCAAAATCGTTTAGATCTAAAACTTCAACTTCAACATTAGTTAATTGACTTGCAGTATAAGCAGATAATGTTTTATTTATTGAATTTTTGCTATTACTTCCGGCAAATGCCATTACTTTCTTCATAATTCCTATTTATTATTTCGTTTGTTAAAAATGTATGATACTACTAAAAGAACCATTGCTACTATGGCGCCACCTTGCTCACCATCACCTATCATGTAATGTGCGAAAAAAGCTAATGTAAAGGCGAAAAAGAAACCTGCATAAGCCCATTCTTTAATTATTTTAAACTTAGGGTTCCAAATAGCAAAAAGCCCTAGTAATTTGGCTACTGCATAAGGATATATAATATATACCGGATAGCCAAAACCTGCGAACATGGTGGATACATCATCATGCTTAAAAAAGTACATATTGACAGAAAACAACATTAATGCTGTTAATAATCCCGTAGCGATGTAATAAATAATTTTATCCCTTTTCATTCTAGTATTGATTTGTTAGTGCAAATATACAACAAAATAATTATATATTCCTAGGATTATATTTCCATGTTATATGTAATTACAATAATCTATCTTTTGTAGCATCTAGTTCTTTTGTATTTTAGCTGCAAACTAAAGCATTAATGGACATCAACTTCAATAAAAACGAAGATCACAATAAACTTCTAGTATCTGATTTAACCAAGCGTTTAACTCAAGTAAAATTGGGAGGTGGCAAAAATCGAATAGAGAAACACCATGCTAAAGGTAAAATGACGGCTAGAGAGCGTATTGATTACTTACTTGATACAACATCAAAACGTATAGAAATAGGTGCATTTGCTGGTGACGACATGTATGCAGAGCATGGCGGATGTCCTTCTGGAGGTGTTGTTATAAAAATTGGATATATCAAAGGGAAGCAATGTATCGTTGTGGCCAATGATGCTACTGTAAAAGCTGGTGCTTGGTTTCCTATTACTGGAAAAAAGAATTTACGCGCACAAGAAATAGCGATTGAAAATAAATTACCCATTATCTATTTGGTAGATTCTGCTGGTGTATTTCTACCAATGCAGGACGAAATTTTCCCAGATAAGGAGCATTTTGGTCGTATTTTTAGAAATAATGCTGTCATGAGCAGTATGGGAATTACTCAAATTTCTGCAGTTATGGGAAGTTGTGTTGCTGGTGGCGCCTACTTACCTATTATGAGCGATGAAGCTTTAATTGTAGATAAAACGGGAAGTATCTTTTTAGCTGGAAGTTATTTGGTAAAAGCAGCAATTGGAGAAAGCATAGATAATGAAACCCTTGGTGGTGCAACAACACACTGTGAAATATCTGGAGTGACAGATTATAAATCTAAAGATGATAAGGATGCTTTAGATACCATTAAAAATATTATTGATAAGATAGGAGATTATGATAAAGCTGGCTTTAATCGTTCGGCGCCAATAAAACCGAAAGAAAAACAAGAAGATATTTACGGAATTCTTCCGAAGAGTCGTGCTGACCAGTATGACATGTATGAAATTATAAAACGACTTGTAGATAATTCTGAATTTGATGAATACAAAGCTGGATATGGAAAAACCATAATTACTGCTTATGCCAGAATTGATGGTTGGGCTGTTGGCATAGTTGCTAACCAACGTAAATTAGTAAAAACCAAAAAAGGAGAAATGCAATTTGGTGGGGTTATCTATAATGACAGCGCAGATAAGTCTACACGATTTATAGCCAATTGCAACCAGAAAAAAATACCCTTAATATTTTTACAAGATGTTACCGGTTTTATGGTGGGTAGCAAAAGTGAACATGGCGGAATTATTAAAGATGGTGCGAAAATGGTGAATGCTGTGAGTAATTCGGTTGTTCCTAAATTTACCATTATTATTGGGAATAGTTATGGCGCTGGTAATTATGCTATGTGTGGGAAAGCCTATGATCCAAGACTTATTGCGGCTTGGCCAAGTGCCGAACTAGCAGTTATGAGCGGAAATTCAGCGGCAAAAGTACTATTGCAAATTGAGAAAGCGTCTCTAGAAAAGAAAGGTGAAAAGATTACACCTGAAAAAGAAGCCGAATTGTTCAATAAAATTAAAGATAGATATGACAATCAAGTCTCTCCATATTATGCCGCAGCACGTATTTGGACTGATGGCGTTATAGATCCACTAGATACCAGAACTTGGATAAGTATGGGTATTGAAGCAGCGAACCACGCTCCTATTGAGAAAAAATTTAATCTAGGTGTGCTTCAGGTTTAATGCCTTTGAGGTATATCTAATCCTGAAAACCAAAAACATACTAATCAATAATCAGTTTTGAGACCGTTTGTTCAGTATTCAATTCCGACAACCTAACCGTTTTAATGGTTCTCGATTGATTATTTTGTCCAAAATTTTTATACATCGTTATTTTAACAAATGTTGGGCGTTCTCTATTGGATGTTGTACCGTAGTATTTCATATTAAATGTCCATTCCCCTTGGTCGGATTCAGTCAAATAAAATTCTTCTAAACCATACCCAAATTGCTTTTGTTGAGAAATGCGTTGAGAATTTTCGGCCAAGGTATGTGACCAAGTATAAAATCGATTTTGAGGATTAATGATACTTAAATCAAATTCTGTGTCAAGGTTATTCCATTCAAAAAGTATACGTACTTTGTATTTTATGGGCTTTAAATATTCTGACGAAATTCCAGAAATATTTAGATTTTTACGATATTGACTTACTAGATTTTTGCCTTCATTACTAATAGTCTTCTTAATGCCCAATGTATTAACATTCGCTACTCGCAAATTTTTTGCAATATCATCATAAACCATAAGCGCTTCTTGATAATGTCCTGCATATCTTTGCAATAAGGCCAAATCTCGATAAGATTGTGATTGTTTTGGTTCTAGTTTTTGAATATATTTTACTGTTTTCAGTGCATTTTCAAAATCCCCACTCTCTTGTTGTCTATAAGACATGGCCCTTAACATCTCTACGTTATCACCCGCTACTTCAAAAATATTTGATAGAATACGATCAGAAACAATTGCATTATTCCAACCCTTAAAATACTCATAAACATCAAGGTAAAAAAGCGGTGATGCCCCATAAGTTTCTCGTTGCCCTAAATAAATTATGAACGCTTCATCAATATTTTTTGCTTTTTTGAGTGCATTAATATAAATAGTATTTGGGAGTGACTCCATCATTTTGGCATTACCTTTATATGTAGGTGTGGTCCCCAAAATGATATTCTTAGTGGCATCTTTTTCTGAAAGCGCGCCACTTTTGGTAGTAATTAAAAGCACACCATTCTTGCCTAAAGAACCATATTTCATTGTAGCAACCAACCCTTTTAGATAAGTGATATTTTCAATAATTGAAGGATCAATATGATTACTTCTAGATAAAAACCGTGTTTCGTCACTTGAATCAGAT
>JAGSHF010000046.1 GCA_023954685.1 Flavobacteriaceae bacterium
AGGCCTGGTATACGCTTCAAATTCCGCTAAGTCATGGTCCTGGAGAATATTGGGGCCTACCTGGGCTTATTTTGGAAGTTAGTGCCGGAAATACAACAATGCTTTGCTCAAAGGTGGTTATGAATCCTAAGGAAACCGTTGTTATTGAAGCACCAGATAAAGGTAAGGAAATTACAAAAAGTGATTATAAAGCCACTGTTCAAGGAAAGATGATCGAAATGAGAGATAATCGAGGCAGAAGAAGGAATTAGATTCTTTATTTAAATTAAATCACCAACTTTCAATTCATCTTTTATTATGAGATATTTATCTTGTATTGTATTTCTTTTTGTGTTTACTATCTCGAGTGCACAGATTAAACTAAATGGAGTCGTAAAAGATAGCCTAAAGACACCTTTAGAATTATCTAATATTGTAGCCATAAATCAAGAAACAAATACCTTGGAAACTTATGGTATTACTAATGAACTGGGTGAGTTTTTACTTCAATTAAAGAAAAACACCACCTATAAAATGCAAGTGAGTTATATTGGCATGAAGACTTTTGAAGAAATACTTACAACTGCAGAAATTGATATTACAAAAAACTACATTCTACGTCCTGATAATATGTTAGATGCAGTTGAACTCGTTTATGAAATGCCAGTTGTTGTAAGGGGAGACACCATTGTTTATAATGCTGACTCTTTCAAAACAGGTACAGAAAGAAAGTTAGGGGATGTTCTAGAAAATTTACCTGGAGTGGAAATTAATGAAGATGGCCAGGTAGAAGTAGAAGGAAAAGTGGTCAACAAGCTTATGGTGAATGGGAAAGATTTTTTTGATGGTGATACAAAATTAGCAACTCAAAATATACCATCCAATGCTGTGTCTAAAGTAGAAGTGCTTCGTAATTATGCTGAAGTTGGTCAATTGAGTAGCGTTAGAAATAACCAAGATAATGTTGCCATTAATATTAAGCTCAAAGAAGGTAAAGAGAGTTTTTGGTTTGGTAATATAACTGCGGGAGCAGGCGCCTCGCCAGAAAATGAACTTTATTTATTGCAACCTAAACTTTTTTATTACAATCCTAAGTACAGTGTTAATTTAATCGGTAATTTAAATAATACTGGCGAAATTGCCTTAACACGCCGAGACATTAGAGGTTTTGGAGGCGGTTTTAGGGCGCCGAGTAGTAGTAGTGGAACCAATATAGATCTTGGTGATAATAGTTTAAATTTTTTAACTAGTGAAGGTAATGGCTTTGAAATTGAAAGTAAATTGGCGGCAGGTAATTTTAGTTATTCTCCAAATGCAGCGTTAGATTTAAGTGGATTTCTTATTTATAATAGCAGTAGAATATTATCTAAGGAAAATAGTTTTGTACGATATACCGACCCAGAACTTGGTATCCCTGATGAGACAAAAGAAGAATTAAGTAAAGAACGCTCTAATCAGGGCTTGGTCAAATTGAGTGCATCTTACAAACCTAATCTTAATAACCAAGTGGATTATGATATTTTAGGACGATTAGCCGATGATTCTCAAAGACAAAATGTTGTTTCTTCAGTCTTAGGGACGACAAATCAAATTGATGAAGTGTCGCCATTTAGTATAAATCAAAGTTTAAAATACTACTATACGCTGAATGAAACTAATATTTTTGCTTTTGAAGCCCAGCATTTAATAAAGGATGAAGATCCACTATATAATGCTATTTTGGAAAACGACCCAAATGGAGAAAATGCTTTTGATCCAACAGCAGAAGCTTTAGGACTTGACACCTCCTTAAATAATTATGATATTGTTCAAAATAGACGTATTAAATCAAATCAGTTAGATGCTAAATTGGATTATTATAACATTCTTAATTCAAGGAGTAATATTAATCTAACGCTTGGAACAATTTTGAGTCGTCAAGAATTTAACTCCAATATTTTTCAATTTTTAGAAGACGGTTCTGAATTTTATCCTACGCCAACAATCAACGATGGAAAAGCAGAGAATGACACAGAGTATAATTTTAGTGATATTTATTTAGGCGTCCATTACCGTTTAAAAACGGGTAAGTTCACCATAACACCAGGTTTTTCAGTCCATGCTTATGGAAATAAAAACAGTCAATTTGGAAAAACTTATGGTGATAATTTCTTTAGAGTATTGCCTGATTTCGAAACAAGAATACAGTTCAAGAAAAGTGAGGCCTTGACCTTAAGATATGACATGCGTAATCAATTCACTGATATAACAAAACTGGCAGAGGGATTGGTTATTAATAATTATGACAACATTCAATATGGTGAGCCTAATTTACAAAATGCATTATCACATAATATCAGTCTGTTTTACAGTAGTTTTAACTTGTTTAATTATACCAATGTATTTGCAAGAGCTTCATATTCTAGTAATATTGATCAGGTAAGAAGTTTAACAAATTTTGAAAGTGTCATACGAACAAGTACCTTTTTTAATTCTCAATTTGCTGATGAAACGGTTAATATTTTTGGTCGGGTACAGCGCACGTTTGGTAAAATACGAGCGAGTTTTAATGCGGGTTTTAATTACAGTAAAATCAACCAGTTCATTCAAGGTGCACAATCATTAAATGTTGGCTACACACAAACATATACACCAGGAATCCGTACCAATTTTAAAGTAGCTCCTAATATTAGTTTAAACTATCGTTATAGCGTAACTGATAACAACCAAGGTGGCGGAAAAACTAAATTTATTACCAATGCGCCATCCATAGAGTTTGATGCGTATATATGGAAAAAACTAACTTTTCGGACCAATTATAGCTATACCAATCAAGATCTTGGAAATGGTCAAACACAATCTTTCCAAAATTGGGATGCAAGGTTGTCTTATAGAAAAAATAGAGATTCTAACTGGGAATATGAGATAAAAGCGACGAACATATTGAATATAGAATCTGAGGCTAGAAATAGTGCAAATAACATTTCTGTTTTTGCTTCGGAAACTTTTATTCAACCTCGATTTGTTACATTTCGATTTATATATACTTTATAACCCTAAGGATCCATTCAAGTTCAAAGAATTTGTTTCATCATTACGAATGTAATAATTTTTGTTGTTTACTTTTTAGTTCGTAGATCGGGCAAGCCTAATTTTGGGCTTGTTTTTCAATGCCTTCCTTGTATTTCTCTAAAGCTCTTAACCTCGCTGTTTTATGATCAACAATAGGGGATGGGTACTCTGGTGTCCCAAATTCAGGCAACCATTTTTTTACATATATATGCGAGGCATCAAACTTTTTTAATTGTTCGATGGGGTTAAAAATTCTGAAATAAGGCGCAGCATCACATCCAGTACCTGCGGCCCATTGCCAATTACCGTTGTTTGAGGATAATTCATAGTCAAGTAATTTTTCTGCAAAATAGGCCTCTCCCCATCTCCAATCAATTAAAAGATGTTTACATAAGAATCCAGCAGTGACCATTCTTACACGGTTATGCATATATCCAGTAGCATTTAATTCTCGCATGCCAGCATCCACTAAGGGGTATCCAGTTTCTCCGTTGCACCATTTTTTAAAATCAGTGGTATTATTTAACCATTGGATGTCATCATATTTTTTGCGAAAATTTTGAGTAACCACCTTTGGAAAGTGGAACAAAATCTGCATGAAAAATTCACGCCAAATCAATTCACTTAAAAAAGTTTCATCGGTAGGATCTAGTTGATCAATAATTTGACGGATACTGATAGTGCCAAAACGTAGATGTGGACTTAAAAATGATGTAGAGTTAAGGGCAGGGAAATTCCTTGTTTCTTTATACTGCTTTACTTTTTTGAGGGTATAAGGTTTCACAACTATGTTAGAGCTTTTAAACCCCAAATCCATTAATTTGGGAAAAGAATTTGTCGTTTTGTAAAAATTATTATAATTCAATTCGTAAAAAGCTGCTTTTGGCGCATAAATTTTAAGCCATTTATTTTTATAAGGAGTGAAGACTGTGTAAGGCGTGCCATCCGCTTTTACGACTTCTGATTGCTCATGAATCACTTGGTCTTTATAGCTGATTAGTTGAATACCATTCTTTAATAAAAGATTGCGTATCTCTTGATCTCTCTTGATCCCGTAAGGTTCATAATCTCTATTTATAAATACGCTTTCTATTGCATATGTTTTAATGAGATTATTCCAGATTTCTATTGGTTTTCCTTTAATGATTTTTATAGAAGATTGCTTTTCCTTAAGACGCTGATTTATGTCATTTAAGGCATTGTATATGAAATTTACCCTTGGATCATTATCCGGTAATTCACTGAGAATATTTTCATCAAATATAAAAAGGGGTAGCACTTTTTTATTTGAATTCAAGGCGGCCATTAAAGCCGTATTGTCCTCAAGTCTAAGATCTCTTCTAAACCAAAATATTGTAATATTCATGTATCAATTATATAAATAAATGTATGCATTCAAAGAGCTGGCAATAATCAACCATATGAGGTAAGGTGCCAAAAGAAGGGTTTTAAGGTGTAATGTTTTCCTGAAATAGAAAAAGAAATAAGCAATAAGAAGGGTGAGCAAAAGAATACAAATCAATCCAAAAGTAATGGCTTGTGAATAAAAGAAGATGGGATTCCATGCAACATTTAAAACCCATTGAAGACTAAAAAGGAATATGATTCTCTTTGTGTTTTGTGCTTTGATGAGGTAAGCCATATAAATAGCAAAAAAGATCATGATAGTAGTCCAAGCTGCTCCAAAAACCCAACCTGGAGGTGTCCAAGGTGCTTGATTTAAATTTTGATACCAATCAGACGAAACACCAGTGTTTGTGAATAAACTACCAATAGCGAGTGCAGCAAAATTTATCAATAGAAAGACAAGTATTCTTTTTATCATCTTAAGATGTAAGTTTTTTTAGCATCCCTTTAAATATAAAACCATGAAAAGGGAATACCGCATACCAGTATATTCGTCCTGGTAATCCTAATGGTCGAAAAGTAGCCGTTTGAATCAATTTGTCGTTAACAATTTTAAATTCAAGCCAGGCCTCACCAGGTAATTTCATTTCAGCAAATAAGAGCAATCTAACTTCATTTTTATTAGCGTATAAAACCCTCCAAAAATCTAATGCATCTCCTGCCTGAAGAGAATTACTGTTAGTCCGTCCTCTTCTTAATCCCACGCCGCCAGACAGCTTGTCTAAAAAACCTCTAAACCTCCAAAGCCAATCACCATAATACCAACCAGTTTCTCCGCCTATACTCCAAATTTTTTCTACACATTCTGCTTTGGTTTTATAGGTACGTATGCGTTGATCTGTAAAACACCCAAAGGTTGGTACTTTAATATGATCTGAAATATGATCACGGTTGCCACTACTTGAATATGCATCTTTCCAGCTGGAAATAATTTTGTTTGATTCAATGATTTTAAAAGCATCTACAATGGCTTCGTTATAACTTTTTGGTCTAACATCCAGTATACTATTGATTCGATCATCTCTACAAATAACTTCAGTTTTCATACTATTAACAAGAGCTACTGCGAGTTTGTAAGATGTAGATGTGACGAAATAGAGCCAATATGACGATAATCGAGGAGTCATTACCGGTATTGTATAAATATGCCTTTTCAGTCCTCTGATTCGCCCAAATTCTATAAGCATTTCTTTATATGATAGGACATCTGGACCTCCAATATCAAAATTTTGATTGTAGGTTTTTGAATTGAAAATGCATCGGGATAGAAAGGTTATCACATTTGAAATACCAATTGGTTGACACTTAGTATTTAACCATTTTGGAGTCACCATTATGGGGAGTTTTTCAACGAGATCTCTTATAATTTCAAAAGAAGCACTGCCAGATCCAATGATTATTCCTGCTCTTAAGGTTGTAACATTGTAATTGCCTTTATTTAACTCAACTTCAACAGTTTTTCTTGATGATAAATGATTTGATAATTCAACGTCATTTACAATTCCACTTAAATAAACAACGTGTTGTACCTTAGTTTTGTTCAACGCTTCTCTAAAGTTAATTGCAGAATCTCGCTCAAGTTTTTGATAGTCTGATGAGGCAGACATAGAATGTACCAGGTAGTACGCGCCATCAATATCATGCGGTATACCTGTTAAAGATTGTTTATCCAAAAGATCAATTTGAATGACCTTTACTTTGTTTTTGATAGATACGGGAGGGTTAAATCTACTCTTATCTCTTACGCAGCAAATCACATCATGACCAGCCGCAACCAAAACAGGGAGCAGTCGTTTACCTATATATCCTGTAGCACCTGTTAGAAGAATTTTCATTTTTTTTAATAGCTTAAAATTGATTTAAAAAAGATTAGAGATGACTTGAGTTCTATAATCAAATATTTCTTTAAGCTTCTTTTTTATCATTGGATTAGCTAAGTTACCTATAATTCCGAAAGGAGGCTTATAACTTACAATATCTGTCATTAGCGTTCCTTTACCCGATGCTACTAGTAAATGTTGATGATGCCAAATTTTATAAGGCCCTACGCGTTGCTCATCCACAAAATAATTATTGTCCTTGACATGTGTAATTTCTGTAACCCAATTCATTTTAATTCCTAAGAGGGGTGAAACGATGTAACTTATGATCATTCCTGGATACATCTTAGGCGATATGTCATCTGATGTAATATCAAACCCCATATAATCAGGAGTTATCACTTTTAAATTTCTGGGATCTGAAATAAATTGCCATACCTCTTCTATGGGTTTGTCTATTTTTTGTACGCGTTTAAATTGATAAAACCCCATAGTTATGCTTTGGCTTTTAATAATTCAATTTGCTTTAGGATCTCATTGGCTTCAAAAGCTTTTCTATCACTAAGTTTTCTGTTAGTGGTAGATAGTTTATAAGATTCTTCAAGTAGCTTTTTATATTGTGAATTAAGTTTTTCAGTTTGAGATACTTTCTTAAAAATATTGAACATAGTGAGTTATTTTAGTGTTGATAATCCTCCATCTACGGGTAGAATTTGACCAGTAATCCATGATGATTTCGGAGTTAATAAATACATAACGGCTTCAGCAATGTCTTTTGCTTCACCAACTTTTTTGAGTGGGTTTTTATCAGCTTGAAGATTTTTCTTCTCAGGTGTATTTAAAAATTTACCTGCAAGCGCGGTGTCCGTTAGAGAAGGCGCAACAGCATTTACTCTTATCATTGGCGCCAATTCTGCGGCTAAAGATTTTGTCAATCCTTCGATAGCGCCCTTAGACATTGCAACTTGTGAATGAAAATTAAATCCAAACTGAACAGCAATGGTAGAGAACAAAACAATTGAAGCATTTTGACTTAGCTTTAATTGCGGTAAGAGTTGTTTAATTATTTTGGTAGCTCCCAATACTTGTAGCTTAAAATCTTCAATAAAGTCCTCATCTTTGAAACGGTGAAAGGGTTTTAAATTAATTGTTCCGGGGCAATATACGAGGCCGTGAATTTTATCAGGAAAATTTGAAATGTCCAATGTGTCATTCATAACATCAAATTTTTGATATTGAACATTACTTCGGTTTTCAACGGCATTTGTGTTGAAAGTTGCGAAAATATTTTCTTCTTTACCTTCAAGTAAAGCAACTAATTCTTTTCCTATACCAGAGGATCCGCCAATAATAATATAATTTCTCATTTTTTTTAAGTCAATGTTGATTTAAATTAATTCTATAGAATCAATAATAAGTTTAAAACGCTCATTTTTTTTATTACCAATTAAAAACACAATTTGTTCGATATAATCATGTGAAAAATTAGGAGATTTAAGTCGTCTGCCTCTAAAAGATGGATACATATCTTTTAAATTTATTTCTATGTTCTGCCATTCTTCTGTAGTTGAAAATATTGTGATGTACGAATAATAATTGCTTGATTTATTTTTAACTCTAAATTGATAATCTTTACCATCACCTTTTAACCTGATTTTTATTTTTGTGTATTTTGTGACTTCAGTTTTTTTGAACTGATATCTCACAGAAGAGAAACCACCATTATTCTCTAATGATATTTCACCTTCAAAAACACCTAAGCCGTCGGAGTTAATATTAAATTGACTCCTTGATTTTCCGCCCATAATGATATCATTCACAACATTCCAATTTTGAATTGCGGATTCTTTGTTAAAATCAAAGATCATTTTTGTGTTCATGCTTTGTAGTAAAATTAATGTGCAAATGAAATTTTTCATTATTACGTTTATATTTGTCTAAGTTTATTTATGCAAAGTTAGACAAAAATAAAGTATTGTAATACTTTATTTCATATTTTATTTGATAAATCCATAAATATATTGATCTTTTCTTGAATTATAATTTTGAGAATGAGGCTAAAATAGTAGACTTAATAGTCTAATGTTTAGGAGCAAAAACCCTGACTATCAGCTGTAATCTTAAACAAATTCACTATTTCTAAACTATATTATGCCAATATTGTTTGCAACATTTTATGTATTGGTAAATTTGGAAAGAAGAATTAACGCATCGTAATTATACAATTAAATTGAAAAAATACTAATGTTAGTTAGAGGATAGTGCACTAAAAAATCATACTCATAATAGTGCCTTTTCCTTCTTCGCTTTGAACTTGCAATCGTCCGTTGTGTAGCATCATAATTTGCTTAGAAAGACTCAAACCAATTCCGCTTCCAGTTTTCTTAGTACTATAAAATGGAACAAAAATGGTATCGAGAATTTCTTCAGGAATACCTTTGCCATTATCTGTTACTTTAATTTGAACGCCGTCTCTGAAGCGTTCTGCAGAAACAACAATTTTGGCGTCATTAATAGTGTCACAAGCATCTCGAGCATTAATAATGAGGTTGATAAGTACTTGCTCAATTAAATGTGTATCAATATTGAGTTCAAGTTTAGTCGTTTTAAGAATAAAATCAATGGCAATATCTTTTTGATTGAGAGATGGTTTGAGGAGGTTACTAATATTTTTAAACAAATCATCGACGTAAATTTTTGATCGATTAACTTGACTCACTTTGTTCAAGGTTCTATACGTTTTTGCAAACTTCATCAATCCTTCGCTTCGCTTTTTAATACTTGTAATTCCGGCGTCTAAATCTTCAAGATGTAAATGATAATTATCTTGATTATTTAATTTTAATTGCACTTCAGTTTGTAAAGTTTCAGATAATGATGCAATAGGTGCGATGCTATTCATTATTTCATGAGTCATAACACTCAACAATTTTTTCCAAGACTCAGATTCATTTTTATTTAAAGTGTCTTCAATGTTCTGCATAACAATAAGCTTAAAGGCACTTTCATCTACTTGAAAAATGGTATCTGAAATTAAAACCTTCATAGTTTCATTACGCATTTCTAAATTGAGATACTGATAGTTGGCATGATAGGTTTCGAATATTTTTTCATACAAATTTGGGCGTCTCTTTTCAACAAATCGAACATTTTTAAAGGAGGGTAAGTCAAGAATTTTTAATAGCGATTCATTAACCCAAAGAACGTCTCCATTTTCGAGATTGTAAGCTACAATACCTACGTTAACCATCTCAAGAATCTTTTGCAGATATAAGAATTGAGCTTGCCTTTCAGAATTAATGTCTTTAAAGGTTTTATTAACTAAATTAAAGCCAGAATGGAGTTTTCTTATATCACGCGCACCATGCTCTTCACTAAACCACCTTGAAAAATCGCGATACTTTACAGATTCAAAAAAGTCATCAATTTCAATAAATCGTTTTGTTACAAATTTGTATAAGTTGGCACAAAAAATAAGTGTAAAAAATGAACCTCCCAAAATAATATAGTTCTGTTCATCAATGATCCCATAGGCAATGCCAACAAGGCTTCCTAGTATAAAGATGAGTCGCACTATAAGAAAGAAAAAGAAGGATTTATATATCATATTTATGTAGTCTTCGATATAAGGCAGTACGCGTAAGGCCCAGTTCTTTTGCCGATTTCGAAATATTACCGTTATTCTTTTCTATGACATTTAAAATTGTAGTTTTTTCTAAAATTTCTAAATTCAATGTTTTTGGACTGGAACTAACGGGATTACTTTCAATTGAAGAAAACACCAGATCATCAGCTTCAAGCAATGTGCCTTCAGCCATAATCACCGAACGCTCTAAAACGTATTGTAATTCTCTTACGTTCCCTGGAAATGAATGTTCCTTTAATTTTTTAATGAATTCCGAACTTAATTTGAATGGTTCTTTAAAGTATTTTTCAGCATACAAATCAATAAAATAATGACTAAGTAAGGTAATATCGGTACCTCTATCACGTAAAGGCGGCATTATGATATCAACTGTATTAATCCTATATATGAGATCTTTTCTAAACTTTTGTTCATCTGCCAATTCGGGTAAGCCAAGATTAGTAGCACAAATCAACCGGATATCTAATTTAATGATATCATTAGAGCCCAGTGGAGTCACTTGTCTATTTTGTAGTACACTTAATAATCGTACTTGTTGGCCTAGCGATATGTTCCCTATTTCATCTAAAAATAGCGTTCCTCCATTTGCGGCTTCAAATCTACCTACGCGGTCGTTATGAGCACCGGTAAAAGCGCCTTTAGTATAACCAAATAATTCACTTTCAAATAATGAAGTTGTAAGTGCGCCAACATCCACCTTCACAAATGGTTGGTGCTTTCTGTTTGAATTTTCATGAATGGCCTGCGCAATTAAATCCTTACCTGTACCATTTTCGCCAAGAATCAAAATGTTGGCATCAGTAGGAGCAACTTTATTTATTTTCACAAAAACATCACGCATTACGTCGCTTTCTCCAACGACTTTAGGCCCTGTTTTTATTTCTAATTGAAAAGATTTTGAAGTTTTTTTCTTAAGTACAATAGATTTAATCGCATCTATCATTTTTTCATTTTTCCATGGTTTTACCAGAAAATCTGAAGCCCCTTCTTTTAAAGACCGAATAGCTAAATCTATATCACCATATGCCGTAATTAAAATGACATCTAACTCCGTAGAAATTTCTTTAATTTTTTTAAGCCAATAAATACCTTCATTACCAGTATTAACTAGGCCATTAAAATTCATATCCAAAATGACCACGTCAAAATCGTGGGTTCTAAGATGTTCTATAATAGAATTTGGGTTTTTGTTTACTACTACAGATTTGACAAGAGATTTTAGTAGAAGCCTAAGAGCTGTTAATACATCCTCGTCATCATCAATAATTAAAACGTTTGCGTTTTTTAAAAGCATAATCCAAATTTAACAATTAATAATGACCTCGTAATGTGATATGAAGCACAAATTTTAAAAATGATTAAAACTGTATCAATTTCGCACATAAAGTGTATCGTTTCCGAACACTATTAATGAATAAAAAATATGTAAAACACTATAAATCAATATGTTGTAATTTTGGCACGAATTTGATATAGAAAATAGGAAAGATATTATTTATGGATGTACCTATTGAAAAGAAAAAATTCCCACAATCCAAACTTTTAATGATTGGGTTAGGCGCGCTAATTTTAGCCTTAATCATATATGTAATTGTGTCTTCTTCTGGAGGCTCAAAACTGAATGTAGAAAAAGAACGATTGAGTATCAATACAGTGGATAACGGAGTTTTTCAAGAAAACATACCTGTTAATGGTGTTGTATTACCCATAACAACAATTTATTTGGATGCGATTGAAGGTGGTCGTGTTGAAGAAAAATATGTGGAAGATGGTGCAGTCATGAAAAAAGGAGATCCAATATTAAGGCTATCTAACACCGATTTAGAATTGAGCTTAGTCAATCAAGAAACATCAGTTTATAATTTATTAACGCAAATGCAGATTTCTCAAAATGCTGCAAGACAAAACACTATTAATAAACTCAATCAATTTACGGACGTAGAAAGTCGTTTAATAGAAGCCGAAAGGTTGTATAACCTCAATAAGAAGTTATATGATAAGGATGCTATTGGTCGACAAGAATTAATCAAATCAGAAAACGAATACAACTACCAAAAACAACGCATGCAACTAGCCAACCAAATTTTATCGCAAGATTCAGTTGCTACAAAACAAGAGCAAAGTCAGGTTCAGAGTTCTTATCAGAGAACCCAAAATGCTCTTGATTTGATGCGTAGAAAAGTTGCAGATTTGGTAGTGAAAGCACCTGTAGATGGACAATTAACATCGCTGGATGCTGAAATTGGTCAATCTAAAACTAAGGGAGAGCGCCTAGGGCAGATTGATGTTTTAAGTGGTTTCAAAGTGCGCGTTGATATTGATGAGCACTATATTAGTAGAATCTATAATGGGCAACGTGGCTCATTCACTTTTAATAATGTTCAATATTTTTTAATTATTAAAAAGGTATATACTCAAGTAACTAATGGGCGTTTTCAGGTGGATATGGAATTTGAAAATGAAGTTCCTGAAGGCATAAGACGTGGACAAACATTGCAGATACGAGTGGCATTAAGCCAAGAAAAGGAAGCTTTATTAGTTTCTAAGGGCGGGTTTTTTCAGAAAACCGGTGGAAATTGGATTTTTAAAGTGAGTGATGACGGAAGCTATGCATATAGAGTAGACATTTCATTGGGAAGTCAAAATACTGAATATTATGAAGTATTAAATGGTCTCCAACCTGGCGATAAAGTAATAACCTCTAGTTATGAAAATTATGGTGATGTTGAAGAACTCGTACTAAAAGACTAAAAACAAATAAACACAGCGAAAAATAAAATCAATTATAAAATAAATAGAACACATGATAACAATTAAAGATCTTGAAAAATTTTACAGTACAGATGAAGTTAGAACCATAGCGCTAAACAAATTGACTTTTGAAGTCAAAGAAGGTGAATTTGTTGCCATTATGGGGCCATCAGGTTGTGGTAAATCTACATTATTAAACATCTTGGGATTATTAGATGATCCTGATGGCGGAAGTTTTGTTTTTAATGATATAGAAGTGTCCGGTTTTAATGAGCGCAAGCGAGCTGATTTAAGAAAGCATAACATTGGTTTTGTCTTTCAAAGCTTTAATCTTATTGATGAACTTACTGTTTATGAAAATGTGGAGCTACCTTTAATTTACACAGGTATAAAACCAGATGAACGCAAAAAACGGGTAGAAGAAGTACTAGAAAAAATGCAAATCATGCATCGAAGAAAACACTTTCCTCAACAATTATCTGGAGGTCAACAACAACGTGTGGCAGTGGCAAGAGCTGTTGTTAATAAGCCTAAATTAATACTTGCTGATGAGCCAACAGGAAACTTAGACAGTAGTAATGGTAACGAAGTTATGGATTTACTAATTGAACTTAATGAGGCTGGAACAACAATAATTATGGTAACGCATAGTGAACACGATGCAAAATATAGCCACCGTATAATTAGAATGTTGGATGGTCAAAAAGTAACCGAAAATGTACTTGTTTAATTAATTGACATCAATCAAAAAACGAACAGTTAAAAAATGATTCAACTTTTTTTTAAAACGGCTATTAGATACTTGTTTAAAAACAAGTTGTATTCATTTCTTAATATTTTTGGATTGGCACTTGGTATAGCAACATTCATTGTTATTAGTCTTTATGTGAGTTATGAGCGTAGTTATGACAAGTTTAAAGGTTCTGAGCAGGTTGTTAGGGTTTATATGGATTATGCTGAAGGCGGAAATTTTGCGCCTGGAGATGCACAAACCTACAATTTAAGTGGAGCTACATTAAAAAAAGAATTTCCTGAAATAATAGAGCAAGTAAGACTATACAAACTCGATAAGGCTACGTTTGTGAATGGCGATAAAATTATAGAGCAAAATAATGGCGTTTTAGCAGACGGTTCTTATTTCGATATTTTTAGTTATCCCGTTTTAGAGGGCAATTCTGATGAATTAAAACGACCGAATACTATTGTTCTGAATAAAACATTGGCGACTAAACTTTTTGGAAAAGAAAGCGCCATTGGAAAAACCATTTCAGTTTTTTACTCATCAAAAGTCCTATTAGAAGTTGTTGCCATAATTGATGATATTCCAGAAAACACGCATTTCTCAACAAATTATTTGATTTCATTTGAAACAATGAAAACATGGGATGCCTTGAGTCGCCAATATGAATTGAATTGGAACGAGAATAATTTTTTCACGTACTTAAAACTTGATAAAAATGCAGATTTTAAAACATTACAACAAAAAATTATTGCGAATGATTTTGAACATTATCCAGACGAGCGTCACAATATAGAAGCTTTAAGTGATATCCATTTATATTCTGATAAGCCTTATGAAGCTGAGGCAAATGGAAGTATAAGTAGGGTAAGGTTCCTTTCTGCTATTGCAATAATAATCTTAATTCTTTCGTGGCTAAATTATATTAACCTTTCTACCGCGAAATCTTTAGAACGTTCAAAGGAAATTGGCATTAGAAAAGTGGCAGGAGCACAGCGACCACAGTTAATTTTACAATCTCTTATAGAATCAATATTGCTTAATATAATTGCGATCGGATTTGCGGTTGTAATTTTATTTCTTTTGTTACCAATCTTTAATGATTTTGTTGGAAAAACACTTTCCATACAGTTGATTGATTTAAAGTTTTTATTACCGTTTTTATCTGTTATTATAATAGGCACCATGCTATCTGGTCTATATCCAGCATTTGTTTTAAGTGGATTTTCTCCTATAAAATCTCTTAAAGGAAAAATGAGCTCATCCTCAACGGGTATTCGTTTGCGTAAGGGCTTAATAACACTTCAATTTACAGCGACGGTTGTCCTAGTGATTGGAACTATAGTAGTGGCCAATCAATTAAATTATTTAAGAGAGCAACCCATTGGTGTAGAATTATCTCAAGTTATAGCCCTTAGAGGTGAGATACTTGAGACTCAGCCAGATTCGATATTGAGTCGGCAAATAAAAGTTATAAAAACAGCATTGCTAAAATTACCTTTTGTTGAACAAGTATCAATAGCAAACACCTATCCCGGAGAGGGTTATGAAAACTTTAGTTCAACAGTAGGTATTGCTCCTCCTGATGGTGTTTTTGATGAACGTCAACTGTTTTATCAATATGGAGCTGATCCAAATTATTTTGAATTATTAGATATGATATTTCTTGCTGGAGAGCCATTTCCTGCTAAGAAGACAGGTATAACAAATCGAAATGTTGTGCTTAATGAAACATTTGCTGAAATTTTAGGATTTCAAGATGTATCTAAAATTATTGGGAAGAAAGTTAAGTTTTGGGGAGACAACTGGAACGTTACTGGTGTTATAAAAGACTATCATCATTTTGGATTGAAAAACTCAATAGAACCTTTGATAATAAGGCCTTATAGTGGAATGGACAAGGTTTTAGTGAAGTTAAATGAAACCAACATGTCGTATTCAGGACTTGATAATATGGTTACACAATTAGGCGTAAAATGGAAAGAAGTACTACCACAAAGTACCTTAAGTTATACATTTTTGGATAAAAAATTTGAAGAGCAGTATGCTGAAGACAATAAATTTGGGATTGCTTTTAAAATATTCACTACGCTGGCAATTATTATTGCGATGCTTGGATTATTTGGATTAACAGCATTTATAACGACACAAAGAAGAAAAGAAATTGGAATTAGAAAAGTTAGTGGCGCATCAGTTTTTCAAATTCTCACGCTTATCAATAAAGAATTTTTAAAATGGGTAGGCGTTGCATTTGTTATTGCTATACCAATAGCTTGGCATGTTATGAATAATTGGCTTAACGAATATGCCTATAAAACTGATGTTAATTGGCAAATATTTGTGTTAGCAGGTTTTGTAGTTTTTATAATAGCAATTATTTCTGTTAGCTCTCAAGCAATTAAGGCAGCAATTACAAACCCGGTAAATAGTTTACGTACAGAATAAATCAATCAATCAATCAATCAATCAATGAGTCAATCAGTCAATCAATCACTAAATCAAAAAAAAAATGCTTAAGAATTATTTCAAAATCGCTTGGAGAAACCTCATAAAAAATAAGGTTTATTCGTTCATTAATATTTTTGGACTCGCCATTGGCATGGCTGTAACTATAATGATTACACTTTGGGTTATTGATGAATTAAACTTCAATAAATTTTTTGAGAATCATGATCAAATTGCTCAAGTTTATCAAAGCCAAACTTCAAATGGTGATACAGGCACAGGTCAATCTCTTCCAAGACCTTTGGAATTCTTACTCAGAAAAGAATATGGCGATAATTTTAAGCATATCGCTATGGCTTCATGGAATAACTCCATGTATTTAAAGTATGGAGACAATACTATTTCTAAAAGAGGAAACTTCATGCAAGAAGAGGCCATAGATATTTTTGCACCAACAATAATTGAAGGTGAAGCCAATGGATTAAAAGAGAAGAACAGTATCATGATTTCGAAGTCAACAGCAAAAGCTTTATTTGGTGATGAAGAAGTTATTGGTAAAATAATTAAAGTGAATAATCAATATGATATGCGTGTTACCAGTGTATTTGAAGATATACCAACGAATACGGATTTGGATGAAATTGAATATATCATGCCATGGAAGCATTACATCACTACTCAAGAATGGATAATCAATGCTGCGGATCGTTGGGGAAACAATTCATTTCAAATGTTTGTACAAATTGCAGACAATACGACAATGGAAGGTGTGACCGCTAAGATTTTAGATTCTAAGAAAAAGGCGAATGAAGATACTGCTGAATTTAATCCACAAATCTTTTTATTACCAATGAACGATTGGCATCTGAGATCGAGTTTTGAAAACGGGGTACAATCTGGTGGCCGTATTGAAAATGTGTGGTTATTTGCTATTATTGGCGCTTTTGTATTGTTTCTAGCCTGTATCAACTTTATGAATTTAAGTACAGCGCGATCAGAAAAACGTTCAATGGAGGTGGGAATTCGTAAAGCCATAGGGTCTACAAGAAACCAATTGATTAATCAGTTTTTAAGTGAATCATTATTGGTGGTTTTATTTTCATTTGTTTTAGCTATTGTTATGGTATTACTATCCTTAAATGGGTTTAATAATTTGGCGAGTAAAGAAATAGAATTTCCATGGGGTAATATGACTTTCTGGGGGTTTTCAATACTATTTATTCTATTTACAGCACTAGTATCTGGAAGTTATCCAGCTTTGTATTTATCATCATTTAAACCTATTAAAGTATTAAAAGGAACTTTTAAAACTGGTCGATTTGCCGCGTTGCCAAGAAAGGTTCTTGTTGTAACTCAGTTTACGGTATCCATAGCGTTAATAATTGGAACTATGATTGTCATGTCTCAAATAGAATATAGCAAAAGCCGACCAATAGGATATGATAAAGGGGGATTAATTCAAATTCCAGTTATGAGTCAAGACTTTACTGGAAAGCAGGATTTTATGAGAAATCAGTTTTTGGCCTCAGGGGCAGCGATTGAAATGTCCACATCAAGCAGTCCTACAACTCGAATTTGGTCGAACAGAGGAGGGTATACTTGGGAAGGGAAGCCTGAAGGATTTCAAGAAGATTTTGCTTGGACTGAAGTTTCTACCGAATATGTAAATTCATTAGGAATGAAAATAGTTGAAGGGCGTGATTTTTCTAGGGAATTTGCAACAGATTCAAATGCCGTATTGATAAATAGTACTGCCGTAACATACATGGGAATAACAGATCCCGTGGGTAAGTTCATTCGCGATGATAGTGAAGAGGATCCAGATCCACCTATGCAAATAATTGGTGTCGTAGAAGATGTGATTACACAATCACCATATGAACCTGTGAAACAAGGGTTGTATGTTTTTGATAGACAAGGCAATGGTAATTATTATAATCTAAGACTTAATCCAAGCAAAAGTGTTTCTGATAATTTAAATATTATAGAAACAACGTTTAAGACACATTTTCCGAACCTTCCTTTTAGGTATGAATTTGTAGATGCGGAATATGCCGAAAAATTTGCCTCGGAAGAACGTGTGGCAAGCTTAGCAAGAGTGTTTACAATACTGGCAATTTTAATTAGTTGTCTTGGTTTATTTGGACTAGCATCATTTGTAGCCGAGCAGCGTACTAAAGAAATTGGAGTCCGCAAAGTATTAGGAGCTACAGTGAGTAATTTATGGGTGTTACTGTCAAAAGATTTTGTAAAACTTGTGATTATTTCTTTACTAATAGCAACGCCAATTGCTTTTTATATGATGAGCCAATGGATTCAGAAATTTGCATACCGCACAGATATTTCTTGGTGGATATTTGTTGTGGCCGGTATTGGGGCATTAGTAATTACGTTGATAACGGTTAGTTTTCAATCTATTAAGGCGGCATTATCAAATCCAACTGAAAGTTTAAGAACGGAATAATTTAATTCGAATTAAGTTTAATTCAGAACAAAAGAACCAAATGAAAAATTTAAAACACATCACAATATTAGTTATGGTATTGCTCAGTCAAAGCTTAATAGCACAAACAAAAAAAACAGTAGCAGCATTTGATAAAGTTATAATAAGCCCACATATTGAAGCCACATTTGTTGAAGGAGATGAAGAATCAGTGACTATTATGAATAGCACCGAGCCAGAAGACAAAATAAATATTGAAGTGAATAAAGAAACACTTCATGTGTATCTGGATGACGCAAAAAAGACTACAAAATATAACACCATAAATGAAAATGGTAGAAAAATGAAAGTGCCTATTTATAAGGGGAGAGTACTTACTATAGTAGTTACTTATAAAAGTTTAAAGGAATTGTCTTTGAGAGGAGAACAACCAATGCTTTGCAAAGATGCTATTGATGCTGAGCGTTTTGAACTTAATATTTATGGTGAATTAGAGGTGACGTTTAACGAAATCAACCTCGAGTCATTTGATGTTGATATATATGGTGAGAGTGAATTGACCATTAAAAAAGGGGAGGTGTCCGAACAAAAAATCACTGTTTATGGCGCCGCTATTGTAAATCAAATAGAGGTTTTTAATAAAAATTTAAAACTAAAAGCCTATGGGGAGGCAACATTTAATATGCAAGCATCAGAACATATCAAATTTACGGCTTATGGAGAAGCAGTATTGCGCTATAAAGGCGAAGCTGATGTGAGTAAGGGGATGAGTTTTGGTGATTCAAAAATTAAGCGCATAGATTAAAAATATCAATAACCAATCAATCAATCAATCAATCAAAATCAAATAGTTATGATTAAAAATTATATAAAGATAGCATGGCGGAAT
>JAGSHF010000181.1 GCA_023954685.1 Flavobacteriaceae bacterium
AAAGGTGCAGGGCATAAAAACCTTATTAATGATGGTAAGTTGTTTATGAATGGCAGAGCTGTGTTCAATTTTACGGCAGCTACGATTCCGGTTTCAATTAATAATGTGTTACATAAATTGAATTTAATTGAGGCAGATATAAAACGTTGGTATTTACATCAAGGTAGTAAATATATTGTGGATACAATTACGACTAGGGCCAAACTAGAGTCAGATAAAGTAGTGTTTGACATGCAGGATTATGGAAATACTATTTCATCCTCAATTCCTTTATTATTGAATAAAGATTTAAAGACTTTCCAAACAGGTGACAAAATAGGGCTGAGTGGTTTCGGTGTCGGACTTTCATGGGCATCGGCGATATTAGAAAAAATTTAATTTAGGATTGTTAAAAGTGAAAAATATTACTCAAGAACAAATAATAGATGTGATTAGAAAGGCTAAGATTATCAAGGATGTCGATGCCATTAGAGATAATGAACCATTAACGGAGCAAGGTGTAGATTCCTTAGATTTTTCTACTTTACTTTTTAATATTGAAGAAGAGTTTGGTGTGGAAATTCCGGATGAGGATATTGATGATTTGCAGACGGTAGCTCAAATTGTATCCTATGTGAATTCCAAGGCTTAAATTATATGATTCCTTTTTTAGACCTCAAAAGGATAAATGCACAATATCGAGATGAGCTTATTGAGGCAAGTACGCGTGTGATCGATTCTGGCTGGTATGTTCAAGGTGAAGAAGTCAATGCTTTTGAAAAAGAATTTGCTGACTATTGCGGGACCAAATATTGTGTTGGTGTCGCAAATGGTTTAGATGCACTAATTTTGATTTTACGTGCATATAAACAAATGGGGAGATTTGAGGTTGGAGATGAAGTCATTGTACCTGCAAATACCTATATTGCTAGTATCCTGGCAATCACGCAGAATCAATTAAAACCAGTTTTGGTTGAGCCAGACGAAAAAACATATAATTTATCTATAAAATTACTTGAACAAGCAATTACGCCACAAACAAAAGCTATAATGGCTGTTCATTTGTATGGCCAACTAGCAGATATGAAAGCAATTAATTTGATTGCTAAAAAATATGGGCTTTTAGTTATAGAGGACTCAGCTCAAGCTCATGGCGCTAGTTTAGATGGTCGTAAAGCTGGGAACTGGGGGGATGCATCAGGATTTAGTTTTTATCCAGGTAAGAACCTTGGTGCGCTCGGTGATGCTGGAGCTGTAACGACCAATGATGAAAATTTAGCTATGATAATTCGAGCTATAGGTAACTATGGTTCAGCTAAAAAATATGAGCATAAGTTTCAAGGGGTTAATAGTCGCCTAGATGAGATTCAAGCAGCATTATTAAGAGTGAAATTGAAATATCTGAATAATGAAATTAAGCATCGACAAGAGATTGCTATTGCCTACACACAAGGTATTAAAAAAGACTCACTTTTGATGCCAATTTTATCAAGTGGTAGGCTCGAAAGAGAAAATATTCAAAACCATGTTTTCCATTTATTTGTTATTCGGTGTAGCGAGAGAGATAAACTGCAAGAATATTTAACGAAAAATGATATTCAAACATTGATCCATTATCCCATAGCGGCACATAGGCAAAAGGCATACTCAGAGTGGGGATATTTAAGTTTCCCTCTTACTGAAAAAATTCATCAAGAGGTTCTTAGTTTACCTATCAGCCCAGTTCTATCATTAGAAAGCAGAGATGAAATTATTGATGTAATAAATAAGTTCTAGAATGTTAGTAAAGAGCATAATTGATCAGGATTGCGATTATTTTTTATCTAAGGCATCAGGGTTCTCCAGAAATGGTCAGTTTGAAGCAGCTTTACGAACAATAGAGTTAGTAGCGCACACTTATTACCATACATCACATCTGTATGATTCACTGGATATCAATAGAACCTTAAGCAACACTTTAGATACTTTAAATCTAGTTGCTGTAGATGAAGCTCTAGATGCACAGTATATTTTATTCGTAGATTATTATGGTCTTGATAATAGAGGGTTAACAGAACAATATTTAAGAGGGATATTAGATAGTGGGTTGAAATTAGTTTATTTACATTTGAATTGGGAGCGCGGTTTCCTGACATCCAATATCTATACACGATTAATTGAAGCAAACGCTGAAATACTTGGAGTTCCGAAGCATAATAGTTTGCTTAAAAAACTAGCTATGGTGACAAATTTCATACGGCAATATAAGCCGCAGAATGTTTTTTTTCATACATCTCCATGGGACACAATAAGTCCAGCCATCGCAGCCATCTTGCCAGCCGCTGTAAAGTTTCAAATTAATATCACCGATCATGCATATTGGATAGGAAGCCAATATTATGATTTTATATTAAATTTCAGAAAACTAGGTGCAGCAATATCTGTTTGTCATCGAGGTGTTTCTCGTGAAAAACAGCTACTCATACCAATGTATCCAATTATCCCTGAAGCTAGATATAAAGACGAGTCACTGGCTGATGATATAAAAGATAAAATTGTAATTTTTTCAGGAGGAAATACATATAAAGTATCAGTCGAAGGGAATAGTTATTTTGATGTCTTAGCTACGATACTAAAAAAATATAATAATGTATTGTTCATTTATATTGGAGGTGGAGATCATAAGCCTATAAAAAAATTTATTTCAAATAATAATTTTGAGAAAAAAGTTATTTATTTAGGTGAAAGGGATGATTTTTTTGACATAATGAAATTGAGCGATATTTATTTTGGAACGTATCCTATCGGTGGTGGTTTAATGTCGCTTTATGCTGCCAGTGCCGCCCTTCCATTTTTGTCTTTGGTACAAGGAACAAAACATAAAATTAAGTTTTATGAGTTGATGAAAAGAAAGCCGAAATTTGAGTGTCTCTTTGAATCAAAGGACGAGTGTATAGCTGAGTTTGAACGTTTGATAACAGAAACTGCTTATCGTAAAAGGCGAGCTATTGATTTTACAAAGGTAGCAATAAATGAAAAGGAATTTAATAGGAAAATTCGACTGTTGCTAGGTATGGATTTCATGGAATCTACGATATTAATTGATGAGGCAGAGAGTCCAGATACGGAACTGTTTTCAGTAAAGCAAAGATATCACGAAAAGAAATTTATTCAGAAATATTACTTAATACCATTGAAGCATCTTGGTTTGAGGCTGTTGTTAATAGATCGGACAAGGTTTTTTAAGGCAGGTTATCACTTGGTTGCGAGATTATTATCGAGGTTGAAATGAAAGTGGATTTTGGGATGTATACTTTTCACGAGTATGTTCGGTTAATATATTCGAAATTAATGACGATCCTATTTTTTAGGCCGGCACGAATAATTAGACATCCCGTTAGGATTAGAGGATATAAACATATTAAATTATCGGCAGGTTTTACAACAGGTTATTTTTGCAGGATAGAAGCCTTTTCGTTGGAGAATGATACGACGATGTTTTTTGGTAAAAATCTAAGTATGGGAGACTTTTGCCATATTACATCGTTAGAGAAAGTTGTTATAGGTGATAATGTATTGATAGGGAGTTCAGTGTTTATTTCAGATCATGATCATGGCTCAACGAATCTTGATGATATGAAAATGATACCAAGTAAACGAGCCTTGATTACGAGTCCAGTATTTATTGAGAATAATGTATGGATTGGCGAAAAAGCGATCATTCTTAAAGGTGTGACATTGGGGGAAAATAGTATTATTGCAGCTGGATCTGTAGTAACTAAAAATGTGCCTGCTTATTCAGTCGTCGCAGGTGTGCCAGCAAAAGTAATTATAGAACATAATGTTAATCCCTCATAATAATGGTTATGAGAAACCTAATAAAAAGATGTCGACTCTGAGAGTATATTTAATATTTTTGTCTTTCCTTTTAGTGCCATCATTTATATTTGTAAAATTCCACGCTCCCTCAATGGCTGTAGGTGTGGGTTTTTCTGCAGTTCTGACTAGTATCCTATTAAAGAATGTGATAATTAACGTCCGATCAATGACATATTGGTTTCTTATATTTTATTTGTTATGTAGTTTTCTGGCGGTGCTATTTATCGAGTATGACTATAAAATAAAGGTTATTTGATCTCATCCATTTATTATTTTTTTGATTTATAGTGCGGGCGTTTTATCTGTAGGAATAAGGAGGGTTGGTCCGAGGGAGTTGCTTTTAGTTATTAAAAATATAAGTTATATTTTACTTATATTGGGAGTATTTCCACTATTTATAAATCAGACTATCTTAGGTTATGACAAATTTATGAAGTCTGTTTTTCCTTTTTCTGAACCAAGCCATTATGCACTTAATATTGGCGGAATTTTATTGGCGGCAGGGTTATATCAATCGGCTAAAATACGTTTATTTATTGTTTTAACGGTAATGACAATGGGTATCCTATTCCCGAGTCTGATTTTATTAGTTATTTCATTTTCACTCCTTATCTTTTATTTATTTTATACATACCACAAAACGATGGTTATTGGATTGTTTTTTATAGCAGGTATTTGCGTAATAAATATAGAGAATATGAGTTACTTTACGGAGAGATTAAGTTTTACATCTGATTCAAATAACCTAACTGCACTTGTATATTTACAAGGCTGGCAAGATATGTTTACGGCTCTAGTAAATACAAATGGATTTGGTTTAGGAATACAGAATATCAGTCAACTTGATCCTGGGAGCTTTGGTGAAAAAATATATACTCTGCTTGGAAGATATTCTAATAGAGAGGATGGTGGCTTTTTAGCAGCTAAACTAGTTTCTGAATTGGGAGTCTTAGGCATATTCTTACTTTTTATGTACCTTTTGCATTTCTCCCGTTCTGTATCATTTGTGATGGGGTTCGGTAGACTTTCATTATTAAACAGAGATTTGTGTGTACATGCAGTCCCTGTAGGTTATGTTTTGGGGCACTGCTTCATAATTATGTTTTTTTTCGAATTATTTGCTAGAGGGTATGGTTATTTCTCTTTTGGGGTGTTTTCTTTTTGTATGTCCCTATTTGTTGTTAGACATATAGATTCAACCTTAATGCTTAAGAACTTGAGAAAAATGTTATATGAACGACAAGGATGAATGGTGATGATTGCAGTTAGGTTAGATCAATCAGTGTTATACCCCAAAGTAGCAGTTTTATTGGCTGCCTATAATGGTGTAAATTATATTCAGCAGCAGCTGGAAAGCATTCTGAATCAAGTAGAAATAGACATAAAGATCTTTATCAGTGTAGATGTGTCGACCGACAATACTTTTGGGCTTTGTAAAGAATTAGCCGGTAAACAACATGAGATATCTATTCTACCTTACGGTGAGCGCTTTGGAGGTGCGGCAGCTAATTTTTTTAGACTGATACGCGATGTTGATTTTAGTGGTTTTGACTATGTAGCTTTAGCGGATCAGGATGATATTTGGCTGGAAGATAAGTTGACTACGGCATGTCAACAAATAGAAAGGCGGGGTGTCGATGCTTATTCCAGTAATGTACTTGCCTTTTGGGAAAATGGTAAAGAGTTCCTAATTAATAAAGCTCAAGGTTCTAGGCAATACGATCATTTCTTTGAAGCAGCGGGCCCCGGCTGTACTTATGTATTGTCTACAAAACCTTTATTGATATTTAAAAAACAAATGCAGTTACAACAGCATTTAATGGCCAAAGTAGCTTTGCATGATTGGTTACTCTATGCCTTTTTCAGAACCAATAATTTCAAATGGTTTATTGATAGTGATTATAAAATGCTCTATCGGCAGCATAATGATAATCAAGTCGGTGTAAACCGTGGTTGGTCTGCATTTTTAAAAAGGTTTAGATTATTTACAAGTGGTTGGTATCGACAACAGGTAGAGATTATTATGGGTTTTACAGGAGCATCAAATCCTGATTTCCATTCTAGAATTATTTTATTAAAAAACTGTAATCAGTTAAGACGCGCTTGTTCCGATAGAATAGTGTTATTTTTCTTTATCTTATTTGGGTTGTATTGATTTGTCTAATCAGCAACGGGTTATAGTTACAGGTGCAACCGGATTTATTGGACGTGCATTAGTTGAAACTTTGTTTAACAATAATTATCAGGTCATAGCTGCCGTTCGTTATGAAACTAGTTTTTTGCCTATAGGTGTTGAACAGCTTTTATACAAAAATATCTGCTCCGACAGTGAAATTATTGGTCAAGCTGAACAACTTGATTGTGTCATACATACTGCAGCCCGTGTTCATATTATGCATGATGATTCACAAGAACCATTAGAGGCATTTCGTCAGGTTAATGTTGAAGGAACATTAAATTTGGCAAGGCAAGCAGCAGTTAAAGGTGTGAAACGATTTATTTATATTAGTTCAATCAAGGTAAATGGTGAAACGACCCTTCCTAAAAAACCATTTACTGCGGAGGATACAAATGTACCAATTGATCCTTATGGTTTATCTAAATATGAGGCTGAGAAAGGGTTACTGAAACTATCCCAACAAACGGATATGGAAGTAGTTATTATCCGGCCTCCATTGGTTTATGGTCCTGGTGTTAAAGCTAATTTTTCAGCAATGTTAAATTTAATTAAAAAAGGGCTGCCAATGCCTTTTGGTACTATTGATAATCAACGTTCTTTAATAGCTTTGGATAATTTAGTGAGTTTTATAACTCACTGTATAAGCCATCCAAAAGCAGCTAACGAGATTTTTCTTATATCCGATGGTGTGGATGTATCTACAACTGTT
>JAGSHF010000065.1 GCA_023954685.1 Flavobacteriaceae bacterium
CCTTTATACGCTCCGGTACTTGGTGTAAAGATTAATTTTAACTGACTTCCATATGATGTAATTTGATTCACAAAACGGTTGAGTCCAACACCAATACTTTCTCCAAAACCATATTCTTTTCTAATAATATTATAATACCCCAAACGCTCAATATCACTATAGGTTCCACCAGAATAAATTCCTATTTTACCTTCTGGATTTACTTTCAAAGATCTTGTAATTGTTTCGTCGCCTCTTAAAAAATCTATACTTACAGTTTGATTCGCATTTTCTAATAAACGTTCAGTAACTTGATCATAATACTTTAATGACTGTCCATTTAAAGAGGTAATAACGTCACCCGGCTTAATATCAACACTTTTATTGAGAGAAGAATCTGAAACAGAACCTACTATAAACGGATAGCGCAATTCAAAAAAGTCCTTGCTTTTATTAGAGCTCAACTGACCAAGAAAATCTTCTGGCAAAGTAATTTTTTCAACATTACCATCACGCTCAATTGTCACAATTTGAGCTTCTAATAAATTCTTTTTCACATCTGAATAATTAACGATTTCATTATCGTTAATCGCTAGTATTTTATCCCCTGTCTTGAATCCGAAATCTAACAATAGTGGATTCTCAATCCAATAGCCATCTTTAATGCTATCTGCGGCAATATCAGAATCCCCATAAGCAAATGCTAGAACAATATATATTATTGCTGCTAAAATAAAGTTAACAGTAACACCGCCAAGCATAATAATTAAGCGTTGCCACGTAGGTTTTGAACGAAATTCCCAGGGTTCGGGAGGTTTAGCCATTTGCTCCTTATCCATACTTTCATCAATCATTCCAGATATTTTCACATAGCCTCCTAATGGCAACCATCCAATACCGTAAACCGTTTCTCCAATTTTCTTCTTAAAAAGAGAATATTTGATATCAAAAAACAAATAGAACTTTTCTACTCTTGTTTTGAATAGTTTAGCAGGAATAAAATGTCCCAATTCGTGCAGAACAATTAATAAGGAAAGACTCAATAAAAATTGAGATATTTTTATAACAAACTCCATGTAGTTTTAGTCAAAATTTATAAACGCACAAAAGTAAAGCTTTAATACTACAATAGAAAACTTAATATTTATCGAATTATTCTTTTAACAGAGATTTGTGAATCGTGCCGTAATTAGTCTCAAACCTAATAAAATGAAGCCCTGGGCTCAAGTCACTTACATTAATTTTTGCTTCTGAATTTTGCTCATCTATAAGTTTACCTAACATATCAAAAATCTGAATATGATAAATACTTACCGCTCTTGGCTTTTGAATATAGACCACATTTGCTGCAGGGTTAGGAAATAATTTAAAGCTAATTTCTAAAAGATTAGGACTGAGATCAGATAACACCTCATTATTCTTAGAAACTACGTCATGATTAGGATCAATAATGACCTCAGCCGCATCAAAATTGATGTTTTCAAGAAAACTTTGTCCGTTGACGAATTGATCCAAAACAAAATCTGCTATTTCTCCTCCGGAGCCAAGTACTCTAATAGGTACTTTCATTTCAAAAAAACTAACAGAGCTATGACTTTGAGTTTGATCGATCTTAAATGCAATTTGTGTTTCACTAATTTGGTCCCAACTAACCGTTATACTTGGATAACCTTGATTGTAAATCCAATCATTAAAAAACTCAGTTAAATCTTCTCCAGAACTAGTAGACATTACCGTTATAAAATCCTCTGTTTTCGCATAATTATAACTAAAATCATCATTGGCGAGATATGCCTTCATGCCTTGGTAAAAATCTACATCCCCTAGTTTCTTACGTAACATATGCAATACCATAGCCCCTTTGCTATAACTCAGTCGGCTATTAAAAATTCGACTCACACTGGTTGTATCTGTATCTTGAAGATATACGGCACCTCCCGCATCATTTGTAATATGAGTTATTCTATTGGCCTTCCATGTCTTAAATTCAGCATCACCATCAAAATCTTCAACAACCAATCCAGATAAATACGTAGCAAAACCTTCATTAAGCCAAATATCTTTCCAACTTCCACAGGTAATTTTATTTCCAAACCATTGATGCGCCAATTCGTGTGCTATTAAATTTCTGCTAAAATTCCCCATAAAAGAAACAGTGGTGTGCTCCATGCCTCCGTTTCTGCCAAACTGTGCATGGCCATATTTTTCATCTGTAAAAGGATAATTTTCAAACCTGTTAGAAAACAAATTTATAATATCAACAGTAATAGGTGTCGCCTCTTGAGCGGTGACTAAGTCCTCTGGGTACACATAATTTATAATTTCAAAAGGGTTTCCATTATTGTCAACTTGATGCATATAAACTTCATAATTCGTAACTGCAATAGCAATCAAATAGGCCGGTATAGGGTATTGATGTTTAAAATAAGTGGTTTTAGTGTTACCAGATACAGTCTGGCTTTGCTCAAGGCCGTTACTCACAGCTACATAGCTATCATTGTTGGGGTTGAAACTAGGCGTTGTTAAATAGACGTCAACTTCATCAATCTTATCATTCAAATCTTGTTTACAAGGCCACCAGCCTTTGGCTCCATAAGGTTCTGATAATGTCCATACGATTGGGTCTCCATTGTGGTATGTTTGTTCAAAAGAACCCAAATTACTATTTTTTGGATTTCCAGAATAACTTATGGTTAACGAATCAAGCACACCTATATTCTGTATTTGTGGTAAATTAATCACCAATTCGTCATCAATGTTTTGTACAAATGTTAAATCTACACCCCGCTGTTTAACACTAGAGACGATCATGTTATTTGTGAGCTCAAAGGTAATGTCACTCATGTTTTCTTTAGCCAAAAAATGTGACGTTACTTTACCCGTAAGAAATGCAACATTAGGGTCCAACGTCAACTCTAATCTGTGATATTTCAGGTCATAATTCCCGGTATTGAGGTTTCTAGTTTGGTTTATTCTTTGAATAGCCGATTTACTTTCCGCTTCGGCAATATCACCCAATGCCAATGGATGATCTTGTGCTTTTAACACCGTAACTGATAATAAAACATAAAGCCAAACAATTCTTTTCATAACACTACAATAGCTGGGTTAAAATAACAATTTTAAAATAAATCTGTCGTATTTTTGCAGTCTATATTTCGTATTTCAAGATCTTAACTATGCTCAAATTTTTTAAAAAATTCAAATTTTTCGGAATCGTACTTGGCATTCTTTCCATAATTATAATTGCAAGTATTTACAGCATTCTCGATGTAGAGAAACCATTACCTATATATCAACCGGCATCCGTAAATGTTGAATTAGTGGATAGCACCATACAGCACCAAAAGAAATATCATAAAATTGCAGATTTTAGTCTTACAAATCAGAATGGTAAAGTTATATCTCAGGAAAACTATAAAGATAAAATATATGTTGCTGATTTCTTTTTTACCACATGCCAGACTATTTGTCCCGTGATGACAAAAAACATGGCTGAAGTCCAAAAACAATTCATTAGCGATCCTGAAATCCTATTACTATCTCATACTGTAACGCCAGAAATTGATACTGTTGAACAGTTAAAACGCTATGCTACTGACAAAGGGGTTTTGGATGACAAATGGAATTTGGTTACCGGAAGTAAAAAAGAAATCTACGATTTAGCACGTAAAAGCTATATGGCCGTAAAAGCTGATCCTTTGACTACAGATTACGGCATGATTCATACCGAAAACTTCATGCTCATTGATAAAGAACGTCAAGTAAGAGGGTTTTATGATGGGACAAATCCTGAAGATATCAAGCTTTTAATAAAAGATATAAAAAAGCTAAAAGCGACCTATAAAGATTAATCTTTTTTACTACTTTTGCTTCTTTAAAATGAATCTAAATAAGGATGGCGTTTACCATAGCAGATTTAAAAAAAGGAGAATACGGAATCATCATTGATAGTTCCTCAGAGGATATCCCATTAAAATTACTCGAAATGGGCTGTCTGCCTGAAAATCAAGTCGAACTCCTACATCTTGCCCCTTTTGGTGATCCTATGTATTTAAATATTAATGGATGCCACCTCGCCATTAGAAAAGAAACCGCTGCATTAATTACGATAGAAAAGCATTCCATATGAGTAAGCAAATTAATGTTGCCCTAATTGGAAACCCTAACACTGGAAAAACTTCCGTTTTTAATGCGCTTACTGGATTAAATCAAAAAGTTGGAAACTATCCTGGTATCACGGTTGACAAAAAAGAAGGCATTTGCAAATTAGATCGGGGCTTAAAAGCGCATATACTAGACCTTCCCGGCACCTACAGTTTAAACGCATCTTCACTAGATGAAAATGTTGTTATAGAATTACTACTTAATAAAAATGATAAGGACTATCCAGACATAGCAGTTATAGTAAGTGATGTTGAAAACCTGAAACGAAATCTTCTTGTATTTACTCAAATCAAAGATTTAAAAATCCCAACTATATTAGTGATTAATATGGCCGATAGGATGAAAAGTCGAGGTATTTCGCTAGACATTGATATCCTTGAAAAAGAATTGCATACCAAAGTCGCCATAGTTAGTACTCGAAAAAATGAAGGCATCAATCATTTAAAACATTTGATTTCTAATTATAAATCGATTTCAACAACCCCCTGTTTAGATACTTCAACTATAGATCAACCATACTTTGACAGATTAAAGACTGCTTTTCCAAATCAAGAACTTTACAAACTCTGGTTAGTTATAAGTCAAGATGCCAATTTTGGAAAAATGGACAGGAATGCGATTGACATTTCTGAGTTCAAAACCAAATCCAAATCTGAGCTTAAAAAACTTCAGCAAAAAGAAACCATTAAACGTTATCAATTTATAAATAACGTTCTAAAAATAGGGCAAAAAATTGATGTCTCTAAAGCTACTGGTTTACGTGAGCGTTTGGATCGTGTTTTGACGCACAAAGTATGGGGTTACGTTATTTTTTTTATTATTCTACTCACCATTTTTCAAGCCATTTATGATTGGGCAACGGTGCCCATGGATTTCATCGATGCTACTTTTGCATCACTATCATCATGGGTAAAAGAGACACTGCCACCTGGTAATTTAACAGACCTCCTTGCCGAAGGTGTTATTACAGGAATTGGTGGTATCGTAATTTTTATACCGCAAATCGCATTTTTATTTCTGTTTATTTCTGTTTTAGAAGAGAGCGGCTATATGAGCCGTGTTGTATTTTTAATGGATAAAATTATGCGTCGTTTTGGCCTGAGTGGAAAAAGTGTTGTTCCTCTAATATCTGGAACTGCTTGCGCCATTCCTGCGATTATGGCAACTAGAAATATTGAAAACTGGAAAGAACGCTTAATTACCATTTTGGTAACGCCATTTACTACTTGTTCGGCGCGGTTACCCGTTTATCTTATCATAATTGCATTGGTAATTCCTGAAGGTCGATTTTTAGGATTGAGTTACCAAGCACTCACCTTAATGCTTCTTTATTTAATTGGTTTTGGGATGGCCGTATTTTCAGCATATATTCTCAATAAAATTTTAAAAAACAATCGCAAGAGTTTCTTTGTTATTGAAATGCCAAGCTATAAAGTTCCGCTTTTTAAAAATGTTGCTTTAACCGTAATCGAAAAAACAAAAACTTTTGTTTTTGAGGCGGGAAAAATCATTTTAGCCATTTCAGTAATTTTGTGGTTACTCGCTTCAAATGGTCCAGGAGCAGCATTTAATGATGCTGAACATATTTTAGAAACAAAATTCAGCTCCATTAACGGCACTGAATTAGAAAATAAAATCGCGGCTCATAAATTGGAGCATTCTTATCTTGGGATTATCGGAAAAAGTATTGAACCTGCTATTAAACCTCTTGGCTATGATTGGAAAATAGGCATTGGTCTAGTCGCTTCATTCGCTGCTAGAGAAGTTTTTGTTAGTACGTTAGCTATCATCTATAGTGTAGGAAACTCCTATGAAGGCGACGAAAATACTTTAAAAAATAGAATGGCAACTGAGGTGCATGCTGATGGGACAAAAATTTTCACTTTAGCTTCCGGCATTTCATTATTGCTTTTCTATGCTTTTGCTATGCAATGTATGGGTACATTAGCTATTGTAAAACGAGAAACTAACAGTTGGAAATGGCCAATTATTCAATTGGTTGGCATGTCAGCAATAGCTTATATTGTAGCGTTAATTGCTTTTCAATTTATAAACTAAATGTTATGAATGAATGGGTTCAAAATATAATAATAGGAATAGCTGTTATATTGGCGGCTCTATTTTTTATTAAGAAATTCTTCTGGAGATCCTCAAAAAACAGCTGTGATAAAGATGGTTGTGGTTGTCATTAACCAAGTGCTACATCTAAAGTCATCATTACAATAAAACCTCCTATAAAACCTAAAGTAGCTATATCGGTGTATTTGTCACGCTGAGTTTCAGGAATAACCTCTTCTACAACTACAAAAATCATAGCTCCAGCAGCAAAAGCTAATGCATATGGTAAGATTGGTATAAAAAAGGTTACGGCTACGGCTCCAACAACAGCAGCGATAGGCTCAACAATAGCTGACATTTGCCCATACCAAAAGCTTTTAAATTTACTCACACCATGCCTGCGTAGTGGCATAGAAACTGCTAGGCCTTCAGGAAAGTTCTGGATGCCTATACCTAATGCTAAAGCAACAGCTCCACCTATAGTAGCTTCAGGAATTCCTGCGGCAACGCCACCAAACAAAACACCAACTGCTAAACCTTCAGGAATATTATGTAAGGCAATAGCCAATACTAATAAAGTCGTTCTATGCCAAGGCGTTTTCACCCCTTCTTTTTCAGATTCTTTAAAATTGATGTGCAAATGTGGAAGTACTTTATCTAAACCATAAATAAATAAGGCGCCTAATGCAAAACCAACTGCTGCTGGAATTACTTTTACAAAACCTTCACCAGGACTCATTTCAATACCAGGGGCTAACAAGCTCCAAAAACTCGCCGCTACCATAACACCTCCAGTAAACCCAAGCATGCCATCTAATAAAGCACGATTCATGCCTTTTACAAGAAAAACTAGTGAAGCCCCAGCGGCCGTAACTATCCAAGTAAACAACGAAGCATACAATGCAGCCAATACTGGATCGATGGATTCAAAATATTCAATTACACTTTCAATCATGTTGACCTTATTTTTACGTATAAATTATTTGATATGAGTTTTGATATAGCAAGCGATTTACCATTAACATTTATGTTCATTGAATCATCAAATGGCTCTTTAGAAAGAATTTCAATCTCAGCACCAAGCGCGATATTGTTTTTATCTAAATATTTTAGAAAACCTGATGAGGAATCATTTACACCAACACAAACACAAATGTCATTCTCATTTGCTTTAGACAAAACTATTTTGCTAATCTTCTTAAAATTGCCATCAGCATCCGGAATGGGGTCTCCATGTGGATCATGAGATGGGTAATCTAGAAATGCATCCAAAGCATTTGTTAATTTAAGCGACTTAATATGCTCCAGTTGCTCAGCAATATCATGGACTTCTCCCCAGGAAAAATCTAATTTATTTACCAAAAACACTTCCCATAAACGATGCTTTCTTATCACATTTGTAGCGGTAAGCCTTCCTTTTTCAGTTAAACTAACGCCTTGATATTTCTTGTAGTCTACATAATCTTTTTCAGCCAATTTCCTAAGCATATCGGTTACTGATGACGCTTTGGTTTCTATTTTTTCGGCAATAGCATTGGTGCTCACAGAATGCTGTCCGTGATTTCCTAAATGATATATTGCTTTTAAATAATTTTCTTCTGAAAACGTAGTCATTTCAGTTGGTGGTTTGTGCAAATATACATTATTTACATAAATAAAAATATATTTTTAGTCTTGTCTAAATTTTATTTTACCTTTGCATAAAACACCAATTTTGAAACTTCGAATATTAGTATTCTTTTTATTAGGAACCTCTTGTCTTTTTGCACAGCACCAAATATCAGGTAATGTGACTTCAAATGGTGTAGCCTTATCTTATGTTAATGTTTATTTAAAAGGCACCACTAAGGGCGCTATTACTAATGATAATGGCCAATTCAAAATTACAAATGTCTCTTCTGGAGATTATAAAATCATTGCATCATTTACAGGATTCAAAACTGTTTCAAAAGAACTTAATTTATCTCAAGATGAAATCGTTAATTTTCAGCTTGAAGAACATTTAGACCTTGACGCCATAGTTATTACTGGCACACTAAAACCTGTATCAAGACTTGAAAGTCCCGTACCGGTGGAAGTTTATACGCCAGCATTTTTTAAAAAAAACCCAACGCCCAATATTTTTGAAGCACTACAAAACGTAAATGGTGTGCGCCCTCAGCTTAACTGCAATGTTTGTAATACAGGTGACATTCACATCAACGGACTTGAAGGTCCATACACTTTAGTGATGATAGATGGAATGCCAATAGTAAGTGGTTTGTCAACCGTTTATGGTTTATCTGGTATTCCAAATTCACTCATTGAACAAATTGAAATCGTGAAAGGGCCAGCTTCCTCACTTTATGGTAGTGAAGCTGTTGGTGGTTTAATAAATGTTATTACCAAGCTGCCGGAATATGCCCCCAAAGTTTTTGCAGATGCCTACCTTTCCGGCTGGGGGGAACTTAACACAGATGTTGGTTTTAAAGTTGCCATTTCGGACAAGGCTACTATTTTAGTTGGTGCCAATTACTACAATTACAGCAATCCTATAGACAACAATAACGACAATTTTACAGATGTCACCTTACAAGATCGCATCTCTGTTTTTCAAAAAATAGATTTTAAGCGCACACAAAATAGGCGCTTTTCCTTAGCGGGTCGCTTCTTTTATGAAGATCGCTGGGGAGGTGAAATGCAATGGAACAAAAGTTATCGTGGTGGTAACGAAGTTTATGGAGAAAGTATTTATACTAAACGTTTTGAAATTTTGGGTAATTATCAATTACCGGTAAATGAGCTCATGCTATTTCAATTTTCATATACCGATCACGATCAAAATTCAGTTTATGGTGATCTGCCTTATTTGGCGCAACAACGCATTGGTTTTGGGCAACTAACCTGGGACAAGTCGCTTCAAAATCACGATTTATTATTTGGAGTTTCAGCCAGATATAATTTTTATAATGATAATACACCAGCAACTCAAACTGCTGAAGAAGTTGTAATTCCTTCCATTTTTGTTCAAGACGAAGTTAAATTTAACGAAAAACACACTTTGCTTTTAGGTGCTCGTTATGATTATGACCAACGTCATGGTAGCATTTTCACACCCAGAGTAGCCTATCGTTTTAAACCAAACAAAGACGCCATAATTAGAGCCAACGCTGGGACCGGATTTAGGGTAGTGAACTTATTCACAGAAGAACATGCTGCATTAACAGGTTCTCGGGATGTAATTATTGCAGAAACTCTAAAACCTGAGCGTTCTTATAATATCAACTTCAACTACCTTCAGAAGTTCTACACCAAAAGTGGTATGATTATCAGTTTTGATGCTTCCGCCTGGTACACATATTTCACCAACTTAATTTTACCTGATTATGATACCGATCCTAATAAAATAATTTATGACAATTTGGATGGACATGCAGTAACCAAAGGGCTTAGTTTTAATATAGATGCCACGATTGCGAGCGGGGTTAAAGCCTTGGTAGGGTTTACTTTTCAAGATGTATCTCAAACTGAAAACGGAATTAAAACACGTCAAATACTAACCGAACAATTTACTGGAACCTGGGCACTTTCTTATAAAAATTACAAAACAAACTTAACCGCAGATTATACCGGAAATCTTTATGGCCCCATGCGCCTTCCACTGCTTAGTGATTTAGATCCACGAAGCGAATATTCTCCAACTTGGAGTATACAAAACATTCAATTGACTTATGACGGTTTATATAATTTTGAGATTTATGGCGGTGTTAAAAACTTACTCAATTGGACTCCTAATGAAGGGAATCCTTTTATCATCGCCAGAGCCCATGACCCTTTTGATAAAGAAGTGGATTTTGACAACCAAGGTAACGTCATTGCCACTCCAGAAAATCCTTACGCCCTTACCTTTGACCCTTCTTATGTTTATGCACCTAATCAAGGTCGACGTTTATTTATTGGCGTCCGCTATAGTTTAAATTAAAAGCCGCGTTCTTTTTGTAGTTGCTCATAAGCGTCTTGGACTTGCCTAAATTTCTCTTCAGCACCTTTTTGGTGTTCTTTACCTAAGTGGATTACCTTATCTGGATGGAACTTTTTTGCCATTTTTCTATATGCCTTTTTAATCTCATTTGTAGTCGCAGATTTATCGATTTCTAAAATTTTATATGCATTATTACTGCTACTATAAAACATGGCTTTTATGCTTTCAAAATCTCGTGTATTGATGCCTAAATAATTAGCTATGGATTTTATCGATTTCACTTCTGCATCCAAAACGACACCATCTGCTTTGGCTATTCCAAACAAAAAATGAAGCAATTGAAGTCGTGATGCGTGATCCATCATTTGTCTAATTTGCATACTCACTTGTCGCGCTGAAATTTGCTGTTTATTAATTTCTTTAAACAAACTAAACGCATGATTAGCACGTTCTTTGCCGTACATTCCAGTAAACTGCTGACGTACAAAATCTAATTCACGCTCGTCTTGTTTCCCATCAGCCTTTATGACTATTGAAGCTAAAACCAATAAACTCACTTCAAAATCTCCAGATTGTGTTCGCGGTCTCTTTTGAAAGGTCGCTTGCGTAAAAGTACCTCCACCCCCTTTTGAAAACCCATCTACAACACCACCTAATGCCATTCCTATTATTGCCCCAATTGGTCCACCAAAAGACCATCCTAAAGCAGCCCCTATCCATTTTGAAAAACTCATTTAAACTATCAATTTTATTTATTGGTAAATATACTATTAGTTAGTAGAAGGCAGCCTTAATTTGTTACACAATTGGTATCTTTGTAATCTATTTAATAAACAAAAAAATTAAAATATGTATCCAGCAGAATTAGTAAAACCAATGCGCGAAGATTTAACCAATGTTGGTTTTAAAGAGTTACACACCGTAGAGGCTGTTGATGCTGCCATAGCTAAAGAAGGCACTACTCTTGTAGTTGTAAATTCGGTATGTGGTTGTGCCGCTGCAAATGCACGTCCAGGAGCTAGACAAAGTTTACAAAACGCAAAACACCCTAATCATTTAGTGACTGTTTTTGCAGGTGTTGATAGAGAAGCAACAGATAAGGCTCGTGAATATATGATTCCATTTCCTCCAAGTTCACCTTGTATGGCGCTTTTTAAAGACGGAGAATTAGTTCACATGTTAGAACGTCATCATATTGAAGGTCGTCCTGCTGAAATGATTGCGGAAAATCTTGTTGACGCTTACAACTCACATTGTTAGAGTTTTTTGACTAAAAAATAAAGCCACGATTTTATCGTGGTTTTTTTGTGCTTTGTTGACATTCAATTATTTTTGATTCATGCAAAGACTTATCGCATAGCCATTAACCAATCTCTACTTCTTTTTTTTGGTTTTGCCTTGCTAATTTTTCATCCCATTCAATGGTTTACTTTTAATCTACTTGGTTATAAAACTCATAAAATTGTTGTCGCTTGGCTCCAATTTTGGTTAATGTGTTGTACGTATATTTTGGGTACCTTTGTAGATAAACAGAAGCTAATCGCACATATTGAAACGACGATTACTTCCAATATAAATGGCTAAATAAGTTTTATGTCCTTAAAAAATGTAGAGGTTACGGATAACCTAATCTCCAAAACAATTGACTTTGTAAAAACGCAACTTAAAGATGCTGAAGGTGGTCACGATTGGTTTCATATCCTTCGTGTCTTTAATAATGCAAAACTCATTTCAAAAACTGAAGAAGTAAATCCCTTAATTGTAGCTTTAGGCGCATTGTTACACGATATTGCGGATAGTAAATTTCATGATGGTGATGAAAATTTAGGGCCAAAATTAGCACGAGAATTCTTGTTTAAAAATAATGTTGATAGTTCAATTATTGAGCACGTAATTAATATTATTAAACACATCTCTTTTAAATCATCTATAGACAGAATTCAAGAGTTTACTTCCCCTGAATTGGATGTGATCCAAGATGCTGATAGACTGGACGCAATAGGCGCTATTGGTATTGCACGTTGTTTTAACTATGGTGGCTATAAAAATAGAAAATTATTTGACCCGGCAATAAAACCGAACCTCAACATGAACAAAGAGGGATACAAGAATTCTGACTCCCCTACAATTAATCACTTTTATGAGAAATTATTGCTGCTAAAAGATAAAATGAATACTAAAACGGGAAGACGAATAGCGGCCCAACGCCATGAGTTTATGAAACTGTATCTCGATCAATTTTATGCCGAATGGGATGGCGATAAATAGCATTACATTTAAAACCATTGAAGGGTTACTCAATGAAAATCAATTGAAACCAATACGCTCACTCTATCTCATGCTTTTCAATGATGCTGACGCTAATTTTTTTATAAAACGTATTGGCGCACATTCTGGACTCTTTTCCATTATGGCATTTGAAGGTCAAACTCTAGTAGGTTTTAAAATAGGGTATCCTTATAATAAAACCACATTTTACAGCTGGATTGGTGGTGTTTCTCCTGAATACCGACGCCAAGGTATTGCTATTAATTTAGCAGCCTTACAAGAAGGATACGCAAAAGCATCGGGTTTTAAAACACTTCGAACCAAATCCATGAACATTTATAAACCCATGATGATTCTAAATCTCAAAAATGGTTTTGATATCACTAAATTTTACACCAATACCAAAGGACAGGTCAAAATTGTTTTTGAAAAACAATTATCATAGCCTGTTTCGGCATAACAACAATCATTGAATGATTTGCTTTATTTCATTTCTGTAATTTGAAGCACTTTTGCCTGTAATTTCTTTAAACACTTTATTGAAGTGTGAAAAATTATTAAACCCACATTCATAACATACATCAGTAATACTACTTTTGCTTTCAATTAGAATTTTTGTAGCATGAACAACCCGATATTCGTTCACAAACTTAGTAAAGGTTTTACCTGTGACTTTTTTGAAATAACGACAAAAAGAAGGAACTGTCATGCTCACTTTATTAGCAATCTCATCTAAACTTATATGTTCTTTGAAATTATTATTTACATGTTTAAAAATAATATCAACCTTAGCACTATCTTGAGGCGCCGCTTCAAAAGCAAAACCATCAGCATTTAAAATATTATAATCATCAGATTTTGCAAGTGCATGTAGAATATCCAATAAAACCAATATTTTTTTTACTCCTTTTTTTTCAGCAAGGATTTCAATTTTTGAGCCAAGCTTTCTTTTGGTTTTAATTCCAAAAGAAATCCCCATTTTTGAACGTTCAATTAAATTATTGATTTTGGCCATTTCTGGGATATTGAAAAAACTATTTCCTAAAAACTCCGGCTTAAATTGTACGCACGTTTGAGAACCATTTATGGCCAGCCTGTCCGTAAAACCATTATGGGGTAGGTTTGAACCTATTAATAATAATTGACTGTTGTTAAAATAAGATAAATGATTTCCAATATGAACTTTTCCCTTTCCGTTATTTACATAAATCAGCTCTATTTCGGGATGAAAATGCCAAAACGGTTTTACTTCACTTCGATAATCATAATTTTCATGTCTTCTAACCAAAATTGAACTTCCAAATTCTGGACTAATCCTTTCTAGTATCGGTTTCTTTGTATTCATCTTAATATTATATTAACAAAATTAATCGTATTGATTATATACAGCTATTTAAAATTATCAATTTTGTGTGCTATTTTAACTTTATTGTTAGGTAACTTATTATTTTGGGTTAAAATTGTATATAAACTAACCAAGATAGATGTTTTCTGCTTTTTTTTTCGAGCATATATTTGCCATGTACAATATTAAAAACAGAAAATCATGAAAAACAAAATTTTATTACTCGTTCTAATGATAACTATGATTGGTTATGGATCGGAAGGGTCAACTTTTAGTAAAAAGTATGACATTGAAAAAACAATTATATCTTTTAATAATATAAAAAAAGGACAGCAATTAATTATTAAAGATTATAGTGGTGTAATTTTATATAGTGAAGTTTTAGAAGAAATTGGCACCTATATTAAAAAATTCGATTTCAGCGCATTACCATCCGGTAATTACGTTATGGAATTAAATAAAGATATGAAAATAATAGTCACGCCAATTAAAATAGAAAATGACAAAGTTGAAATATTTTCAGACAAAGAAGTTGTGCTTTATAAACCCATTGTTAGATCAAATGGGAGTAAAGTCTATTTATCAAGATTGTCTATGAGCGGTCAACCACTGAAAGTTAAAATTTATTATGATGGAGACAATAACGAAGAATTAATTTATTCGGAGAAATTTAAAAATCAAAATATAATTGAACGTATTTACGCTTTAGATGAGCGCTTAAAGGGCCTATACAAGATTATTGTTTCAACTGAGGGAAGAACATTTTCTCAAGTTGTTAATCTCTTCTAACAATGTTTTGTATTTGTTTAGTAATAGTTAGTTTAAAAGGAAGACAATTAAGTCTTCCTTTTTTAAAATAACCTCATCTGATTTGTTTTATAATTTTCATGAAGTGTTGTATTTAATTTTGGCATCTGCTTTCCTTTAAAATATTTTAGTTTCGCCAATCTTACCATGGCACTAATATGCTTCGCTATTTCACCTTCACCATGCATTCGTTTTCCATAGCGCGAATCGCTTAATGTCCCTCCGTGACAACTTTCTATTTGATGCAAGATTTTTTCTGCTCGATCAGGCATGGTTATTTTTAACCAATCTGAAAACAATTCACCCACAGCACCATTTAATCTCACAATGATATGACCGATATGTAAAGCTCCAGCCTCTGAAACTACTTTTGCCATAGGTAGAATTTCATGACTATTTATGGCAGGAATAATAGGTGCTAACATCACATTTACTGGTATTCCATTTTCAGATAGTATTCTAACGGTTTTCAATCGCTTTTTTATTGTCGCCGTTCGCGGTTCTAGAACACGCCTCGTTTCTTCAGATAAGGAAGTAATTGAGATATTAACGCTAACCAGATTATCTTTAGCTAATGATTTTAAAAGATCTAAATCACGAAGTATGAGAGCGTTTTTTGTAATAATACCAACGGGATGCTTGTATTTTAAAAACACTTCTAAACTTTGTCTCGTAATTTCAAACTGCTTTTCTGCAGGTTGATAGCAATCTGTATTCCCCGACATTACTATTGTTTTAGCCTTCCAGCGCCGGCGTTTTATAAAAGCCTCAAGTAATTTTGGGGCATCTCTCTTGACCAAAATACGCTGTTCAAAATCCAAACCAGCGGAATAGCCCCAATATTCATGACTATTTCTGGCATAACAATACACACAGCCATGCTCACAACCTTGATAAGGATTCATAGAATACATCATTCCAACATCTGGACTTGAGATCTTGTTTACTATGGTTTTTGGAAATACCGGTAAGAATTGCGTGCTATTTCTGATGGCTTCTTCGTCTTCTAAGACACAATGATTCAAAAAGTCATCCCGCATTTCATGACTTAATTCAAAAAAACGATTTTGGGTGTTAAGCTGCGCACCACGACCCTTAATAAAAGGTTTGGAATTCATAAACTAAAAATAAAGTGTGATTAAAAATATTGCAGCACCCTAAATTTAAGTAAAATTAGTGTTGAAAAATGTTAATTCTGAATTGCTTATCAACAATTATAACGCTCTTGAACCTAATTGCCAGGAAAATTAGCTTTACGCTTTTCAAGAAATGCAGTCGTTCCTTCCTTAAAATCTCCTGTTCCAAAACAATTACCAAATTCCGAAATTTCAACTTCAAAGCCATTAACCCCAGATTTAAAATTTGCATTTATAGCATTTATAGCACCCGCAATGGCTACAGATGAATTGCGCATAATCTTA
>JAGSHF010000028.1 GCA_023954685.1 Flavobacteriaceae bacterium
GATACGATAATTAATATTCTTCCCTTGTCAGTTATCTCATTTTTACAGGAAATAAAAATTAGCAATACCAGCACTACTAAAAGTGTTTTTTTCATTTTTTTGATTGATCTAGTTTTATATAAGATAATAAATAAAGAAGAATGTTACAATCTTTCAATTAATGCCGTCGTCTCGGCTACGCATAATTGCGCGGTCTAGCACTCAACCTGCTTGATGGCAGGCAAGCATTGCCAATCATAGGTAATTTCGGATTGATTGATACCTGGGAGCATAATCCCTCTTTTAGTATTGTTAAATCACTATTTTATTTGCTGTCGCTCTTTTTCGAATTCTTCTGTCCTTTTTATTTGTTCTTCTAGATTCCATTCAAAGTCGAATCGATTTTTTAAGAACTCTGCGATTCCCTCAAGTCCTATTTCTGCTCTTCTTTTATCTATATTAACAGGGTCATAAACGGGCCATACATTGAAGGTTTTTGTTTCGGGATAGAATTTCATCTGTCCTCCATAAATCTGTAAATCACCACTATCAGTTGCAATTCTATCTTCTGCTCGTACTAAAAATCGTGGTTCCAACTTTTTTTCTTTTACAGCTTGTCTCATCATTGGAAGATACTTTAATCGAATTTCGATATCCGAATGTTGTAAGACATTACTAATAGTCCAATTGCCTTGTTCTCCTATCATTTCTTTTGTTGGCCATCCATTTTCATCGAGAATATCTAAGACTATTTTTTCATTGATGACGTGATTCTTCTCATAGATTTCCTGTTGCTCCTTGTATTGCTTTGATGTATCTCCATAGATTCTCATTAATGAATCTCTCAATCTTATTGGGGTTTGTTCTGTTTGCCAAATCGTATCTAAAACTGCAATAAAATTTTTATTGACTTCAACAGGTGTTGGCGATTCTTTCAGTTTGTTTCTGTTTGAACATGCCATCGTTAGAAACAAAGTAAATACTAATATAATTCTCATCCTTAATGTTTGATAATTTAATACAGGTTTAAAATGAAAGCAAACGTGTAAAGCAGGAAACGTAACGTTTTATAGTAAATACATTTTCATTCTGGCATAACCTTCAATGCGATACTTTGTTCTTAATGGGTTGTAATTCATCTACAGCTTCCATTTTAAGAATTCGTTGGTCAACTATAAATGTAGCAAAGGGAAGCAAAGATGCAGCCAGGCAAATAAGGGTTTTCATGAGACTCCACTTCTTTTTTATGGCATAATAGACCACCCAAACGCAATATAAGATAAACAATAGACCGTGAATGCTTCCTACGATCATATTTGGTAGCCCTATCTCAAACCCATACTTAAGCACCATGGTTGGGATCAATAAGAGGTAAGAAATTCCTTCTAGAATAGCCAGGAGGCGCAACTGACCAAGAGCAGTGATTAAATTCATACTATTTAGGTTTTTGGATTGACTCGTTTATACTGTCATTTTTAATTCAAAATTATAGACCGGGCAAAGATTAAACAATTCTTAGCCAATTTCAAATGCAACTAAGGCAAACTTATTCAAAAAATAAACTCACCAAAACAATTTGGCTATGAATTATAAGTGAAAGAGCTATTTTCTTTCTACCACTGGTGTCCTTATGACTTATTTTACAATCAGTTACCTCAGGTCAAAAGCTCTTTTCTGTGAAGCCTTTTCTAACAAATAATATTTTAACTAGTTTGACGCTTCTCCTCCAATTTCGGCATGATGAAGCAAACTTAACCCATGTGTCCTTTTTTCAATTAGGTAGTTTGCAACTTCTTTATTTCCTTTTTGGGTAGCGCCTTCAAAAGCTTTTTCAAAGGAATGATTAATCCTTATTACTCCAATTTGTGGCTTCTAATATCTTATGAAAAATTTCAGTATTTTCATAAATACCAGAAAATGCTTCAGACCCTGGCCCATAAGCAAACACAGGAATTAATGTTGCCGAATGCCCATTGGTAGAAAATGTTCCGGTAATTTCACTGTAATCACTGTAAGATTTGCCTTCTTCTGAAGTCTTCTGAGTTGCTGATAAGGTAAATCCACCAGTTTCATGATCAGCGGTTACAATGACTAAGGTATTACCATCTTTCTCTGCAAAATCCAGTGCCTTGCCAATAGCATCATCAAAATCAATTAGCTCTGATATCAAATAGTCAGCATCATTGGCATGACCTCCCCAATCTATTTGAGAACCTTCTATCATGACCAAAAAATTAGAATGATCCACATCCTTAGACAAAAACGCTATACTTAATTCTGTGGCTTTAGATAAAAAATTACCCCGCCCTTTAGCCGCAGGTTCCATATGGTTTTCAGCCAATAAATATCCCATTTTGGAATACTGTTTAATTCCTTCAAAGTCACCCAAGGCGGAAGTGTCTATTCCAAAACCTTTTGTTTTTAAATCGTCTAATAAATTTTTCCCATCTTCTCTTTTATTAAAATACTTTATCCCTCCTCCTGCAAAAAAATCAATATCTGAAGTGACCATATCAGCAGAAATATCTTCATATAATCCTCTATTTAAAACATGAGCATAAAAACTTGCTGGCGTAGCATGTTGTATAGATGAGGTAGAGATTACGCCAGTTTTTATATGCTGCTTTGAAGCAATTTCGACCAAAGTTTTTACTTCAGTAGAATCATCTGCAACACCAATAGCACCATTATACGTCTTTACTCCTGATGCAAAAGCCGTCGCACCTGCAGCAGAATCTGTAATATCTTCTCTTGACGAAGCTGTATTGATAAGCCCTATGGATTTAAAACGTGCATAATTCGGGCTGGTTTCTTTAAAAAAAAATGCAGATGATATTTGTGATAAACCTGTACCATCTCCAATTAATAGAATTACATTTTGAGCCTTTGGAGGCGATTCTTCCCGAACTGTTTGCGATGTACAGAAAAACGAAGTTAAAAATAGAACTAGAAAAACTATATTTTTATATGTCATGGGATTGTGTTTTAATTATTATCTAAGAATTGACTTGTTGATACTGTCATTATTTTATTTTGATTTCCTTCACTAACGATGTAATTGGTATTGCATAAACACTTTCACCATCAAGTAAAAAAATGATCTCCTTAGTTTTTCCAATTAGTTTACCAGTTTTAATCTCATCGTCCTCCATCCGTATTGAAATTTCGTTTTGAAGGATTATTTTTTCTTTCTTATACTTTCCATAAAAATCTGCAGCTAGAGATAAATAAACAATAAAAGCAAGAGCAAATGTGATGGTTCTATAAATACTAAACCCTCGTTTTTTATCTTGTCTGAAGTTGGCAATTGAATAGGATTTTGGCCATTTTTTTTTCCAGTATGAGTCCATTATTAACAAGAGATATACAATTAAAATGGAGACGGTTGCAAAAAGAATTATATAAACATCCGAAAAAGGAGCAATTAGAAAATCAAATACATCTCCATAATCAAAAATATTAATGTCGAATTCAGCATATTTTTGAAAATTAAAAAGCATTCCAACTGCAACTGCAATGATATAAGAAACAGTAATTATTGTTTGGATTTCCTTTATTATTAATTCGTACGCATCTTTTATCAAACCTTCTTTCATATGTTACTTTAATTGTAGTCTATTTTAAACTTTTTATTTTACTTATAGTGCGCTCATTACCTGGATTGAGTTCGAGAGATTTTTCGTAATTGTCGATTGCATTTTCCGTATCTCCCAGATTTTCATGGGCTTCACCCAAACTATCAAAAGCATTAAATGAACTAGGGAAATTTTCTGTATTCAGTCTGAAGAATGATAATGCTTTAGATTGATCATTCTCATTCCTACTTCTTAGCATACGATAACCTATTCGGTTCACAAGATACTCTGGGGGTTTAAATTCCCAAGAAAGTCTCTCAGAAAGGGATTGGAAATGTTGGCTTAGTTGCACTGTATTCTCAACATCTCGATAGTAAATTCCATAGCCGTCAAAAATGATTGAAATTCCATTGTAAAAAGCAATTGGTGGAACAGAGCCGTGGTTTTCATTTTCGAAATATTCCAATTTCCCAGGAAACTCGCTTTCACATTTACTATTCAAGGCCTCGTATAACCTTACATGGCGATCTCTATTTCTACTATTCCTTTTACCCCAATTTGCAGTGGCGATATAAATGAATCTTTCAAACGAATTATCAGTTACAGCATCTAATTTTTCATCCATAGTTACAGCATCCCAAGTGCCAAAGCTCGGGTCAACAGCAATGAATGCGTTGAAAAGCGTTTTTTCTTTCATATAGGCATGAGTAGCTAACAAACCTCCTAAAGAATGTCCAAAAAGTATTCGATAAGGGTCTGTTCTATAAGTCTGATCCAACTCAGGAATAAGTTCATCCTCCAAGAAACTTAAAAAATTCTCCCCTCCGCCAGAAGTATTTTCCCTCTTTGTAATAATTTTGTCAGGTGTAAAGTCTCTACGTCTATCAACATTTTGAATAGCTACTACTATCATTTCCGGAATTCTAGTGTTCCCATTGTATCCCGAGCTCATATAGTTCACCATACCAGTTATAGACCTAAAATGTGAATTGCCATCAAGTACGATAAGCACCGGATAGCTCTTATAAGATGATCCCTCGTTGTTGTATGATTCAGGAAGGCTAACCCAATATTCTCTAGCCTCATTCAAAATATTGGACTGGAGTATATGTTTGGTGCCGATTACAATTTGATCGACATCCTGTGATTTTATTTGATGAATCCCAATTAGAAAAAATATGACTACAATGATATTTTTACTCATTCTCTTGATTTCTAAATGTTTGGTAAATTTTGGCAAATGGTTTGTTGCCTGTTTCGGCAACTAATTTAAGAAACAAATCACAGATCGAAAATTCATGCAGACATGAACGAGTCAAACTAGCACAGCAATTTTCATAAGTAAACAAGAACGAGTAATTATTTACAATCATTGCTAGCTGTTGTTCTTCTTTTTCGCGACTATGGAAAAAACCATTGGAATTTTGTTTTGTAAATGCGCTATCCTATACTTATTTGTTTCAAATTCGATGGTCTTATTAAAACAATTGTAGGGTGAATAATCATATTCGTCAAGAGAATTTATTTCAAGTCCATTTTTTATCAAGCTATTCAATACTTCACTTAAACTATGATTCCACATCACATTTTCTTGGGTTATTTCTGCCGTTTTGTCGGCATAAGTCCCGCTTTCTGATTCCACAATAGCGCCTGAATTAAAATAATTATATCCAATTTTTTCAAAGTTGTCGTCAAACATCCAAACTACGGGGTGAAATTCTACAAATACAAATTGTCCATTTGGTTTTACATATTGAGAAACGATTCTTGCCCATTTATCTAAATCGGGTAACCAACCAATTGTCCCATAACTTGTATAGACAATGTCAAATTGTTTGTCTAAATGATTTGGTAAATCGTAAATATTACAACAAATAAAATTTGCCTTTGAGTTTGTGTCCTTTGCAATTTGTTTGGCACTTTGAATAGCCTTGTCTGATAAATCAATACCTGTCACTTCAGCGCCTAGTCTGCTCAACGAAATGCTATCTTGCCCAAAATGACATTGTAAATGCAAAATCGTCTTTCCCTTTACATCTCCAAGTAAGTCTAACTCAATACTGTTTAAAGAAGTTTTCCCTTTTATAAAATTGTCCAGGTCATAAAACTCTGATTTCAAATGAGTCTCGGTTTTGTTGTTCCAAGATTCTCGGTTTATTTCTATATAATTATCCTCTTTATTCATTTTCTGTGATTGATTCTTTCAAAATAGCAGCAAGTTGACGGTTTTGTGGCATTGATTAATAGTATATTATTGCTTCAAGATCATCATTAATTGTAGAGCTTAGAAAGCACAACTTTGTGGTATATCATTAGCTACGCTCGGGTATTCCGTTGGCATGAACTAAATTAGTAAAAGAAAATGAACCAAACGAAAATCTGTGGGGTTTTCCCAATACCAGTATGCTAAGCAATTAAAAACACACATTGTTATACCAATGTTCCTTTTATTGGTTTCATTTTTTGCTCACACTGGTATTATGTTTATATTAGGTAAATACAATCTACTGCACATATGATGACAAGTATTGAACATGTAAATATCACCGTACCCGATATAGATGAAGCGATCCGTTTTCTCAAAATCGTAGCGCCTGACTTTGAAGTGCGAAAAGATGAAAAGCCTTCAAATAGTTATCGATGGGCGCATATCGGAAATGAAGCGTATTATTTTGCTTTGCAAGAGCCGCACTTAGATGCAGACCCAAAGAAACAGCTTCAAACTTATAAAAATTATGGAATAAATCATGTGGCCTTGGTTGTATCTGACATACGAGAAATCGAAGAAAAATTGCTTGATAGTGGCTACCATAGAGGGATCGACACACCCGTTGAAAAGCATAGAAAACGAGCATATTACCACGATAAAGCAGGTTTCGAGTGGGAGCTAGTTGAATACCTTTCTGAGAAAACAAGTGAAAAGTATTTCTATGAATAAAAATGTTCAAAAAAAAGCGCAAATTGGTTACTAAGATCACTCTTGTTTCCAAATAGGTGATATTGAATTTAGTTCACTACTCCCTTCCCAAAGTATCTACATTTTGATCTTCTTCTTCATATTGAATAGCGGTGTATGATATGATTTTCCAATCGTTAGCTTTTTTAACCAAAGTAATGGTTGCTTTTGCAACAGTTTCTTCTCCAGACTGACTTGTCCAGGTTTGGTCAAATGCAACCCAGGCCAAATTGACATCATAAAAAATAAGATAGTTGGAGTTTACAAAAGTAGACGTAATGGGCTCAGGGTTCTCCTTAAAAAATGACTCTAAATTTCCACCACTTTTATCCCAACCTCTTGTCTGAGCAAAACCTGCCTTAGACACATCTAATCGTAACACATCGCCACTATGGTCCCAATAAGATGCCCATTTCTGATAATCTTTCTCCATGTAAGCATTAGTCTCCCCAACCACAACTGCTTTAAGAGCTTCCTGCATATCTTCGGAAGTTGGCATTTTTTCTTGTTGACAAGAAAATAGCAATACGACACTAATTACTAAAACATATTTATTCATAACAGATTTATTTTAAGCTAAATTATAACTTCTTTTCTGATTAGTATTTAGAATAAAAATTCAAAGCTTCATTGATGGTTTCAATACGTTGTTCATCCTTTTCAATGAGTAGTTCATGTTGCGCATTTTCAACCTCATAGGCCATGCAATCTTTTCCTAGCTTTTTAGCAGCGGTTATAAACTTCTGTTGGGCATATGGATATACAATTTGCTCGTTTTCTGCCGAAAAAAGAATGAAAGGCGTATGTATGCTATCAATATTACTAAATAAGTATTTAAATTGCTGACAAGATTTATGAGTCCAAGCATAAGTTGCACCACCCAGTCTTGCTTTAGGTACTTTTTTAAAAGCATCAATCATTCTGTCATACCTCAATTCAGAGCCTGTTAACGTATTCCCCTTAAAGATATTTTTATCATCTTTATATGCCGACTCACCTATTGCGTATTTAGGTTGATCACCATCCAGTACTTTGACAATACTGCAAATTGTTGGTTTTAAACCCAGCATTGGAGAGGAGAATGCTGCTGCATTAAAATCATTTGGGTTTTGCTCTAGATATGTCATACCTATTGCACCGCCCATTGAATGAGCTAATAAGTAGGTTTTTTTATAGCGCTTCGGTTTTAAAAACTGTTCGTAGAAATATTTCATGTCATCAATATAAAACTGAAAAGTATCTATATAGCCCATTTCAGGATTTTCCGTCATCCTGCCCGATAGCCCTTGTCCTCTATGGTCATGGATATAAATTGAATACCCATTCTTAAAAAGATCAAAAATTAATTCTTTATATTTTATAGCTGCTTCAGTTCTACCTGATGAAATTACGATTGCTTTTTCGGAATTCGTCTGTTCAAATATTTTATAATAAATTTGAATATCAGCTTCCCCATTAAAAAAACCCTCTTTTCCATTAGCATAAAAATCTTCAATCTTTTGACTGTAAGTACTATCTTTCAATTCACTCAAAGTTGTAAGGTTATACCTGTTTTCTTCCTTTGTTAATCGACTAAAATTTTGATGGCAAGAAATCAACATCACTATTGATATCAAAGAGAGATACTTCAGATGCCTTAAATGTTCTCTATACTTTTTCATATTTATATTTTTCCTACTAGTGACTTACGGTAAATTTAGTGAATTATTAATCCAAGATAGAAAATCCGTGAAGGCTTTCGTAATAAAGTTAAAACTAGCAATAAATCATACCCAGTGCTTTATGCTGGCTTTAATTTCTAATAATTCATAAGGTCTTTATGTATAAACTCATAATCTAGTAGGTCTTTCAATTTTTGACTATTTATTATCTTATAGTTATTATCTGATTTTTCATTAAAAATAACTTGAGGTTTTCCTAATTTTTCAGCTTCTTTTGAGTAAAAATCCCGTCTTGTCGGATGGCTGTCTGTACAGGCATTTAAAACTTTGTTCCAAGCATTTCTCACAATGATTTGTTCGATAATTTGAATACAATCATCTCTATGAATAAGGTTTATATAGCCTTCTGGATTTTCCATTTTTTTTCCAGATTTAATGAAATTTCCAGGTTGTCTATTATAACCAAATAGACCTCCAAATCGTATAATTGTTGACTGGAATATATCATTATTTCTAAATAAATGTTCTATTTCCGTTAAAGCGGATTTCTTAGTAGAAGACTCTTCAGTAACAACCTCATTAGTGTTATGGTAAACAGAGGTTGAGCTAATAAATATGACCTTTCTTACTTTGGAGTTTTCGATTTTCGATATTAAATTTTTAAAATCGTCAATGCTTTTTGAGGTTATAGAAATAATTAAAATATCAGCTAATAAAAAACCTGAAATATCATTTTCTCTATGTTTAATGTCAATGATAAATGGCGTAACCAATTTAGCTTTTAGTTTGTCAAAATTGTTGTTTGAAGTAGCTGAACCTTTCACATTATAGCCTTTGTTTTTTAATTCAAAAGCCAAAGCCATTCCTAGCCAACCACACCCTAATATGCTAATTTCTTGCTTCAATTTAATCTTGCATTTTTTTTCATACCACGGTCAAATATATTGGGCGTTTCAAAGCGCAAAATATATCGTTGGCATTAGTAAATTATCAGTTCTTTTGGTTTTTTTCTATACATAGTCGCAGAACTACCATAATCGTTGAACTGTATTTCTCCAATAGTTATTTCTTTAATAACCCTTTTACCATTAGAATCCACAAATTGCATGTTTATTCCTACATTTAAATAGGGACTATCATCACTTTCACCTTCACTATTAATCTCAATATATTCAGCCAATTTGTTGCTACTTATTTGTAAATGTAGATCTATAAATTCAACAACATTAGGCTCTATGATTTCATTAATATTTGAGCCGCAACCATATGTATAAATTGCAGTATTATCAGGATTAATATTGTTGTTATAACAAATGCCTTTTGTCAAAGATTCATTGGCCGAAAGAAAAGAATACCATTCTGTTAGAGCTACGGGATTTGTTCCCGTGTTTAATAAAAGGATATTAATATCTACCTGTTTACTTAAAGAGTCGTTGGCAGTTGAAAAGTCAATACTACCAATCCGAAGGTCCGTTGTTTTATGGAAGAATTGAATATACGTTGTAAAAATTGCCGATATCAAGGCTATTGATGCAATAAATATTGACAATTTATCTCCTGGACTTAATTTAATTTTCTTTTTAGACATTTTATAATATTTGGGCTATTAATGCTAATAGTTTCGACTAAACTACGTTTTAATCCAGTTTAGGTATTATCGGCTGCTACCAATCAAGTCTGAATCTAAGCTCCCCATAAAACTTGGACTTAGCATAATATGTTCATTATCTATTCAAGCTTATTTTATGTTTAACGAAGGAATAAATTAAAGGAATAAAACCAGCCATGAGCAAAGCAAAATAAGCTACTTCAAGGCTAAAGAAATAATTTAATACAAGAAAAGGTATAGTTATTAATATTGAAGCAATTATAAGGGCTAGAATCAATTGAAGAATTCCTACAGAGTTTCCGACAAGTTTTTTAAAATCCATTTTTCTAATTAATTATTTACAAAGTTAATATATAAAAAGTAAGCGAATGTATTGCGCTTTCCTATCAAGCAAAAAAAGATTGATCCTGGTACACCCTTAAATTTTACTACTGTCTCGCCTGTTTTTCATATACATTGTTGTGTTGAGTATATTATTTAATAGCAGGTAAAATATATTTTTCAAGAAGTTTGTAAAGCGAAGTTTTTTTATCATAATTCCCACCCATAAAAACGATAACTATGTCAAGTTCTACAAAAATCATAATCCCTTGGCCATTCCAACCCCCAGCTCGAAACATCTTTATTTCATTATCATTATGGGAAAACTCACTTGTTCATCAAGTGTAACCGTAGCCATTTTTCCCAGAATCTTAACCTGGAATATTAATGTTTCTCAGAAGACACCGGGAATCAACCTATAACGCACACGGTGCGCATAATCCTGATACCCTGGTAATTCTTCTTGTAAAGTTTTATCTTCCAGCACGGTCCTTATCACGGCAATGATCAGGGCGACTATCACTGGAATGATTGTCCAAACAGAGCCTAAAGCCAGCACAATACCCGGTAATGCTAAAAGATTTCCAGCATAACCAGGATGTCTTACAATCCCATAAGGACCACTGTCACATACTGCATGCCCACGCTCCTTCTGAATCCGGGTCACAGATGAAAAGAAGCGGTTCTCTATTATTGCCCCTGAAGCAAAACAATATCCGAATGTGATCAGCATGAAGCCAAGTATGTTGAGCCATATAGAAAATTCTGGCGACCATCCAAAGTGGTGATCTAGTCCGGCTACGATAAATAATGGAAATGATAAGCTAATTGCCATTAATGGAGCAAGTACCTTATCCCAGCGTTTTACGTTTTGATCTTTTCCGAATTTGCCCCGTTCTGCCATTAATCCCGGATGCCTTTTTTCAGCTAAAACCCTTGACCCTATTCCTATTACTATGAACAATACTGAATACAACCATCCCTGCCACCAGGCTAAGTCCCATCCGATTATTAGAAGAACCAATGGCATCAGTAAGTAGGTAAGAATTAGTTTTATCCAATGCAGTCCCCCTGCTTTTTCATAACCATGTTGATCAGCTTTCTTCGATACCATTTTTTATTCCTTCTTTTTAAACTGTATTTCTTGCTTAGAAATTTTAGAAATAACATTACGCCTAACGGTCTCGGCTATGATTTATACTTTTATTTTGGTGTGGCACAAAACCACATTGAATTATAGCCATTACTAGCAATAGATATTTCTAAATTATGCTATTTAATTACTACAAATGTTTTTAACATATTTTTACTAAGTGCATTAGGGACTTCAGATATTAGCGCATAATTACCCGGCTCTAAATTTGCGGAAAAATAACCAATATTACCCTCTGGCATATCATTTACACCACCAATAAAAGTAACAGCATTTGGTGCTGGTTCTATTAATCCTTTCGGATCAGCCCAATTCATCCAATTTTCCAACTCCTCAAGATCAGCATTTTCATCTAGCATTACAAGATTAATATCATGTCCAACAAAATTTTCATGTACGATTTGATCTTTATACAATACCGAAAAGATGTGCTTACCCGACCTAATGGAGTCATTAAAAACAATTCCATCCGTACTCGAAATACTAATATCAATATCCGAAGTCAGTGCATCATTACCCGAAGCAGTATTAGATACTACGATATCTTTTGTCATTCCCATAGAGGTGTGGAAAATACCATTACTCATTTTTACATAACATTCAATAATGTATTTACCAGGCTTTAAATTAAGTGTAGTTTCTCCTATTTGATTAGGTGAGAGTAGACCTGATCCACCAACAAACACAACTTCGCTGAACCATTCAGGAAGTTTTGCAAACTCCGCATAACCTTCTTCAGTTTTTCCTTCCATAATTAGTTTCATGGCACTATCAAAAACTGGAGCAACTAGTTTTTCTGCATCTTCTGAAGTCTTTCCTTCTGGGTACTTATCTATGAGAAAAAAGTGTGTTTGAGGAGATTGATTCTTATAACGAAAGGTATTCCATCCAGAGGAAATCGTATCAGGCATTTGAAAATCCATATTCTTTGTTATAATTTCTATAACATTTTCTTTTTCTTCAACAACAGTTTCATGTTGCGTTTCTTTTTTATCACTTTTACAGGACTGTATGAACAAAAATATAGATGAAAAGATTATAAACATTCCTATCGAGGAAGCTTTTACAATATAATTTTTAAAAGTTATCATACTATTATGTATTTCGTTAATAGTTATTATTGCCAATCTGTTCGTGTAAGGTTAGTTACGTTGGCTACCTCTAAATTAGTAAAAGAAAACGAACCAGTGGAAAATCCTACGAATTTTCCCAGTACACACATAACAAGCAATTAATTATAGCCATTGTTGCACTTAGTTTTTATGCACCTCACTTTTCAGTAATTGCATTTTCATAAACACTATTTAATCTATAGTTAACTACTCTTTGAGGAATTGTCCATTTCTGATAATATAGGTCCGAAAAATCAATAATGTCATTATACGCTACGAACACTTCATGTTCTTTTTCAAAAATTAATAGTTTTTGGCAAAAAGCATCGAGGCCTATTTTAGGGGTTTTGTTCATCGCTTTGCCTCCTGGTGCTGGTGCTCCAAATAGAATTAAAGTGGTAGGGTCTATAGCGACGCCGTAAAGTGATCCTTCCTTTTTGAAATCGATCTCACCAAAAATTTTAGTATCACCTTGTTCTTGAATACTCTTTTTTAAATGATCGATAGTTGTAACGAAATCAAAATCGGACTTTTTTACGATCAGTCCGAAGTTCTTACTTACGGCCTTTAAATCGGTGGATGACAGGATGCCCTCGGGAAAGGAATTGACAACCGAATCCATATCTTTCGAAAATGAAATGAGATCCAAATCAGTCAATCCATGCCTTCTCCTAATAAAATCTGATGAAGTATATGCAATACTAGCATTTACTAAATCCGGTTCTGAATAACATAATACCTTGTAAGGAAGGTCAATACCAACCAATTGGTTGATTTTTAAAAGGCTCGAATTTACTTTGGGATTAGAGAAAATGGTCACTATTGAAGGTGGGGTATAGACTTCTTCTCCCTCTGCCAATCGAGAATGATCAATACGCAACACATTGTCGAATTTGGTAATTGCACTATCTAAGACAATAACGACTTCATCAACTTTATTCCTGCTATTTAAGCCCTCTTGTGTTTCAAACTTTTTTGCAGAATTATTGCATGACAGTACGATAGTTCCAAAAAAAACAAATCCAAATAATTTTTTCATAAGTTCTTCTAAATTAAGTACCACATATTGGGTATGGTGTCGCAGCATTCCGCTAGGTGCTACCCACTATACATATTGTTGTATGCAGTTATTTTAACGCTATAGTTTATCATTTCTTTCTCTTAATAATGGTTAGGACTATCCCTATAATAATCACAATAATTGATGGGTAAAAAAGGAAAAATTCAAAAAACCCAAAAATTAGATAAATGATATCGTTCAACATTGTGTCACTAAACGAAGGAATAAAGCGTTTAATCAATAATGAACTTTTACTTAAGAGTAATGCACTTAGACCAATACTTAAGAACAGATTTAATTTAAATTTAGATTGGATAAGTTTATCAATATAAATTATAAAACCAGCAGCTGTGAGTAATACAGCTGGAATCATTGTAAATACAGTCCATAGCATAGAAAACAAACCCTGTAATTGTCCCTTATTGCCAGTAGGTAATTCTTTAACAAATAAAAAAGGAGCAAAACTTATTATCAGTAATAATAATCCTATTATGAAAATAGTTATGCTTTTTAATTTTTTTAATTTCCCTATTAACATTCATTATTTTAAAATCACCTAAACAAGGTTTAAGGTAATTGCTTATAACGGACCGTTATATGCCGTTTTATTTTATTGAATAAACTACTTTTCCCTTAAAAAGGGTGGTTTGAACTTCTGTTTTATGAATTTCTATAGGTTCTATTTCAAACAAATTATGATTTAATACAATCATATCAGCCGATTTCCCCTCTTCAATAGATCCCGTTACATGATCTAATTTTAATACCCAAGCAGCATTGATGGTGTGGGCTTTTATCGTTTCTTTTAAGGTTAACGCATGTTGAGGCCCCATTTTAGCAATCTCAGGTTTTCCAGGAAATCCACGAGTGATAGTGGCTTCCATTCCAAACCATGGCCATAAAACTGCAGCAGGAGCATCACTATGGTTGAATAATTTCATACCAGCATCCCATCTTACGCGATTATCATACATTCTGTCCCATGTTTCTGGTTTTAATACGGGTTTAATTCCTTGAACATTGTATGCAACGGGCGCATTTAATGGTGGCCATATACTACAAGCCACTTCTAAATCAACAAATCGTTTAAAATCATCGGAGTGCACTAAACTTGCATGATCAATATGATGGCGTAAACGATTGTTTCCATTGGCTTTAATGGTAGTTTCATAGCCATCCAAGGTAGCTCTTACAGTTCCATCACCTATAGCATGGACTTTTACTTGAAAACCAGCAGCGTCTAATTGTGCAATATATTCAGTGAAATCATCAATTTTAACGAAAGGATTGGCTGATTTTTCAGCATCAGCAAACCCATCAATTAGTGCTTCAGAATAGGATTCAATGGAGCCTCCCATCCCTATTTTTACGGCTTTATGTCCAGGTAAATCATAACTGTCCCACCATCTATTTAATTCTTCTACCGAAGTCAATTCAGGTGTACCAAGATTACCACCTAAGTATAAAACTAAGTGTTGATTTATTTTATCTTCCTGTTTTAGTTCTTGATAAGGCTGCAAATCAACTTCAAAAACATAGGCATCTCCAGCAGCTGTTATTCCTTTAGATGTAGCCTCATTTAATAACTTCATATAGGCCGTTTTACGCAATTTAACATCAAAGGGTGGCATAACAGCATAAAATGCATTTAGTCCACCTTCATATGCCATACCTGCAGGACTATTATCCTTTGTCCGACTATAAAATGTATCTGGAGTGTCTTTGGTATCTTTCGATATTCCGGCGGCTTCCATGGCCTTGGTATTGAACCAAGCGGTATGTCCACCAGTCTCATCTTCTATAAATGCAGGTCTATCAGGGATGAGTTCATCTAAGAATTCTCTAGTCAATGTTTCTGGTGACATGGCAGGAACAGAAAACCCTGCACCGATAAACCATTCAAGATCTTTTGGGTAGTTAGCAATTGCCTCCTTAAGCGCTGTTAATGTCATTTCTTCCGTAGGTTCGTAAAAAGTTCCTGGAAGTGAGCAATAAACTCTCTTTGGCATAACCAATGCTGGATGAATATGAGGGTCTCCTAAACCAGGCATTGCAAATTGACCAGCCAAATCAATCACCTCTGTTTTTTCGCCAACAAAGGATTCCGCTTCTGCATTAGAGCCAACTTTAATGAATTTACCTTCTCTAATCGCAACAGCTTCAACCCAAGGGGAATCCTCATTTACGGTATATATCTTACCGTTTATGTAAACAGTATCCGCATTATTCACTTCTTTCTTATCGATTGCACAACCTATTAGAAACGTATATACAATAAGACTTATAATAAAAGTTCTCATAATTTTTATTTTATATGGTATCCGACTTTTTATGCTTAAGTAGTAGCCAGGTTAATTAACAAATTTAATAATAATATTAGAACGAACCATAGGGTAATCTGCAAGGCATTCCGAGTATACAGAGAAAGAGTAATAAATTATAAAGTTCTTCAATGGCCTTAATATTGTCAGCGGCTATATTATCAAAAGATCTGAAATTAGAGATTTAGTAATTAACAATACACGATAATTTTTCATTTTTTGTGAATCTGGTTATAATTCTAACATTTTTCCATCCGCTAATATTCGGTAGTATTTGCCTTCAGTTATTAGTAAGCCTTCTGACTTTTTATTAGGCCAATTTTTATTGTAATCTTTTGGATGTTTTACGTCAATAGCAAACACTTTTCCATTGTATAATTTTTTAACCGACCATTGCAATGTATGACCTACAACAATAGATTTAGCATTAAATTTATTCAATCCTTTTTCTACTTCCTTTTGAGACAAATCATCTTTAAAATAGCCTCGATACCAGCAAATTCCATTCTTGCTGGAAAGAATTAATTGCTTAACTGATTCTTCTGGTTTAGGAAAATATGCCTGACGGTAATTATTTCTATTTATTTGATTAACCTGATCTATTGAAATATTATAATTTGCAAAATCAGGATGTATTCCTCCATGAGCAAAAAGATGACCATTAATTAGCTCTAAAGTGTTTTTAGATGTCATCCACTTTCCAATAAATGAGTTTTCATCGTATAGATTATGATGTTGCTTTCCTAAGATTGATGCTACTCCATTATATTTGTAGGAGGCAGATTTGAATTTTCCTTGCAAATTATACAATTCATGATTTCCTATAATAAAATGCACATATCCACCCTGTTTTTTAGCTTCCTGTTCTAGTTTGTATATGAACCACAGGACTTGAGTTGTTGAAAAGCCTCTATCAACAAAATCACCGACTAAAACAAGATGCCCTTTAGCAAATATCCAGTCTAAATTTTCATCAATGACCTTATTCGTGATTAGAAAATCTCGAAATGTTTTATAGCCACTTTCAATATCTGAAATGGCAAGGATAGGTTCATTGTCAGAATAGGTAGAATTTGGGATTTCAAAATTAGAATTTAGGGTAAAATTAAAGGTTGAGTCGTCTAAAGGAAAATAGCAACTGGTGGGAATGGCTTGATTTATAGCATATTTCTTTTGATCTAGATAGAATCCATCCGTTTTATTTCCTTTAATGTATTTGACATTTAAAGTACTATCCGTTTCATAAAAAACATATGGACCTTCTTTTTCTAAGTTAATGGCTTGCGGATTGTTTCCGTATTCCAAACTCCCATTTAATGCGATAACAACCACTATACCAACTAGTAACAAACTTATGATGGTTCCGGAAATATGTTTTAAATATCTAATTATTCTTTTTTTCATTTCTGTTATTTTTTGAATTAATTTTATACAAAACTAACGTCAAGCTATTGGTAATTAAAACAATTGGGATAAACAGACATGTACACGTGACACAAAAATTGTGTCTGTGTTCAAAATGATTTTGTAACACTTTTGACTAATTTGAACACGTTTAAAAGGTCGTTTGTCAACTTCTTTTGCCATGAAGTTATTTCAGCTTAGTTTTACAGTATGATATTGAATATAACTAAGAGAAAATGGTCTGTAATTATTGGAGTTGCCATAGTAGTTGCACTAATTCCAATTGTAATTACCGTTTTTGAATTAATTACAACAGATAAAGAGTCTGTTGTCTTCTTAGAAAATTACCCTACTTCAATTGGTGTGCTTGTTCTTTTATACTACGCATTACTTATTATTTTAGGTGTTTTTTGGTTTACAAAGCAAGTTGTTTCATTTTTTAAATTAAAAAACGAAAATTCAAAAGCAGAGTTACAGCATTTAAAAAATCAGGTAAATCCGCACTTCTTTTTTAATACTCTCAATAATTTGTACGGTCTTGTTGGGAATGATACAAAAAAAGCGCAAGAGTTAATCCTGAAGCTTTCAGATATCATGCGATACAGCATTTACGAAGGTGAAAAAGACGAGGTAAATCTCAATGCAGAAGTTGATTATTTAAAGAATTATATTGAGCTTCATAAAATGCGTTATCACAAACCAATTGATGTTAAATTTGAAGTTGAAATTGATGAGGATTACAAAGTAATGCCTTTACTTTTTATTATTCTTTTAGAAAATGCATTTAAACATGGCATAGAGAACTTAAGTAAAGGTGCCTATGTTCACGTTCATATATCCGCAAAGAACAATAATGTGAACTTGGAATTAGAAAATAATTTTGATCCTACACTTACAAAAGAAGACAACGGAATTGGATTGAAAAATTTAAAACGAAGATTAGAGTTGGTGTATCCCAAAAAACATACCTTATCTTTTTCTACCGCAGAAAATGTTTACAAAGCAAAATTAGCATTACAGTTATGATTAAATATCTAATTATTGACGACGAATATATAGCCCATGATATTATCAAAGGCTATTGTGATTTGTTGCCAAATATGCAGTTAATGAGAAACTGTTACGATGCCTTAGAAGCCATTGAATATTTGAATAATAACACGGTTGATTTAATTTTTCTAGATTTAAATATGCCAAAACTAAAAGGCTTTGAATTTTTAAAAACCTTGTCTACACAACCCAAAGTAATCGTAACCACAGCATATGAAGAATTTGCGCTTGAAGGGTACGAACTTAATATTTCAGATTATTTATTGAAACCATTTGGCTTTGAACGTTTTTTAAAAGCAATCAATAAAACCGTAAGTACAGCAAACAAAACAAAGAAATCCATAGTTGAGAAAAAGGAAGTAGATTCAAAAAGTATTTTTCTGAGAAGCAATAGTAAATATACACAAGTTACTATTGATACTATACAATATATTGAAGCTTCTGGAAATTATACTAAGGTGATTACCACTAATGAAACTATTACTATTAGAGAAAAAATTTCAGGGGTGTTAGAGTTACTTCATGATTTAGATTTTATACAAGTTCACAAATCGTTTGCGGTATCAAAAAAGTATATAAACAGTATTGAAGGAAATCGAGTTTTAATTTCTGAACATATTATTCCAATTGGAAAAACCTACAAAGCAAATATTAATCAATTATTGAAGTAGCTTGTTTGACTCAAATAGTTGCATACCATTTAATCGCATTTTCATATAGAATCTTTTTCTGTTCACTTTCGGAAAAACTATCTTTAATCAATTTCAAATGGTCAAAGGTAAAAGGTCTTTTTGCCCTTGTCGACGGTAAGTCTGTTCCGAACATTAATGAATTTGGATTAATTGAATGGATTCTTTTCATTACCTCAGTCGGATTAAAATCTAACCTTCCAAATCCCGTTGCTTTAATTTTTACACCTTTTTCAGCCCAATAATATAATTCCGAAAGTCCCGCTTTTGAAAGCCCTAAATGATCAATTGAGAACTTAGGGATTTTTTCAAGTGTTGTTTTTAGTTCTTTTAAGTTCTTGCTATCAACATAGAGTTCTGTATTCCAACCATATTTATCATATAAATTATTGGATAATTCCACTAAATTTTCCAAGCTTTCAGAACCTCCTCTTTTTAGGTTAAACCTGACCGCTCTAATATTAGATTGATTCAATCTCTCCAGTTCGCTTTTTTTCATTACGATTGGAATATTTGCCACACCAAAATAGTTTTTACCAAATGATTTAAGAGCATCTAATAAATATTCTTGGTCGAACTTTTGAAATGAGCCGGAAACAATTGCTCCTCCTGCAATACCATAACTTTGTACTTTTTTCTTATAATTTTCGACTGTAAAATCAGGAGGTAAATATCCATTGTTTTCTACCAATGGAAATTTTGGATTGATAATGTGGAAATGTGAGTCAAATATTTTCAAAGGTATTTTTCCTTTATGGACTCAATGTTAACTGACTCCGGTTGATCATTTTTTACTTTGGGTTCTTCGCTCTGATTTTGGCAACTATAAAGTGACAAAAACAAAATAATTTGTCAGAATGTATTTCTGGATACATGACAATTAACTTGTGTGTATCATTTATATAAACTAAAGATTAGTGTCACATATGCTTCCAGGTGACCTCTCCATCCCAATCGCCCCAACTTTGTATGACGCGAAGTCGTGTGAACGAGGTGCGGTCTGAAAGGAGTCCGGCCTTATCTTCGTCTATACGAGTGCGGTGTGTGCCGGGTCGATAGGCAGCCTTGAGCATCCCCTCATCTGAGTGCCAGAGCGACATTGTAAAGCCGTCAAGTCCATCGAAGCCTGCGCGAAAAACCGCCCGACGTAAATTTGATGCATTCGTCCCGTAAGCCTCCAGAACTTCGACAACACCTGCCACGAAACGCTTGATGCGCGGAAGCGTCTCAGCGTCGCGCGACACAAAACCTGCCGAAGTTAGAACTATAAGTGGTCCGCCTGGATCCAAATGGGCCGCGCGGACAGCATCCCCTTTTTGAAGATATCCGCGCCAGTTGACCATACCGCGATGCGTCACCGGTACGCTAAGGCAGTGCCAGGATGCCACGGTCTCTTTGAGCCAGGGCATGGCGTCACCCGGCGCGGCTACCATCGCCTCTGCGGCGGCTCGGCTTTGCCAAATACCTACGCCTCCCCAAATGTCGCTCACACCAGTGAGCATCCCATCTGGTCCAACGTCGTAATGCGGTCCGAACAACCAGCAGTCGGGTCCGACAACCGGCGGAAAGGCTCTATCCATAGATGAGATCGGCTCGGGAAACTTCAGTCTGTGAAAAGTGATCCAGTCATGCGCTTTTGTGTCTGTCATATCGCTATCATTTTATATTTAGGCTTAACTGAGTTTTCTGCTTAAGCAAGTAAATAAAGATAGCCACATTTTAGCAGAATGTTGCATACTTTATTGGTGTGACTTTCTTATTATTTTCTCTCAAGTTTAGTTTGATCCCATTGAGAAGTGTTAACTGCCGCATCATAAGTACTCTGTAAAAATGATAATAATACTTTTTCAGGGTTTGTAGAGTTTTGTAGGTCGTCATATTTTAAGAAAAATTCTCCCATCTCATCACTCCAAAAAGCATGTTTAGGTTGCACTTTTTGTTTTCCAAATTCAGTAGAACTGGGATATGCATAAGCATAAAAAGCAGGGAAAGGAAAATCTTTAGAACCTAGCCAGAAACCAGCACTGCTTACTTCTTTAGAATACGCTTCCTGCATTACGTCCAAGGGCATATTTGGCATACCCCCTTGGTGTAAAGGCGCATCATTTCCTGAAAACCTTGTAACTGCTAAATCAAATGCTCCCCAGAATAAATGAACTGGACTCGCTTTACCAATAAAATCACTTCTAAATTGATTTAATACTTCATTTACCTTGAGCATAGCTTTCCAAATTGCTTGTACAGCATCCTTATCATACGATTTGTTAATGGTGTTCTCACGGAAAGGAACAGCCGGCTCGATTTCATTCGGACGCCCATGTATCTTCACATCTATACCTAAGGAATTCAACTTCTCAAAAAGCTCCTGATAAAAGTCAGCTACCGTCCTCGGGTATAAGTCCATTTCAGCCCTTCCGGCATTTGAACATTCAATAATTAATTTGTGTTGTTTAAAATCAAAATCTATTTGAAAAATTCTGCCCTTATAAGGAATCGGGTTAGTAGTGAATCCTTTTGAACTTATATATAGTGGGACATGCCATGAATGGTTTTGCCAAGGCATTGTTTTTAATCTTACCTTTCCAACAATTTGAATCCAATGATGAAGAGTTTCGAGAGTTTCTTGAATATCTGCAAAGTTTAAATCTGGCCAGGTTTGTTTATTGCTCATATTTTTTTAATTAATGCACTCTAACGGTTTGTAAATGTTTAGTTGTGTAGTTAAGCAACTAATTTAGTAAACAAAAACTAGCAATAAAAAATTCCCAAGGGATTTTCCAAATAAGCACATATCAAAGCAATTAACCTGCTTACCGATAGGCAGGTTATACACACTGTTGTGTGTAGTATTTCGTAGTATTAATAGCCAGCTAGTTTTATTATTTCATTCGGCATAAGTTGGCTTAACTCTAGAATACTTTTTCCTGATTTTTTCATGGCTTGTCTCGCTAAAAAATTTCCAGTTCTATATCCTATATATGTTCTTCCATCAGGATGCTCACCCATTACCCACTGAGCATAATCTGCATCAAGAGGAAGAGCCAATATCTCTTTTACCCAACTATCGGCCTCCTTAGGATAGGAGTTTACATCATTTATATTTCCTGTATATATTTCTGTAAAGGCAACGGCCAAACCTTCATTAACCATTGCATTAGGGATGCCATAACTAAATTTGTTATCCTGAATCGCCCAGCCTCGTGACAAATGATGGAATTCGTGAAAAATTGTAGTTTTAATACCTTGATATATGGAATCGATTAATCCACCTTTGTAATTATTTGATATTTGAACTAGAACAAGAGGCGGGTGATTTGTTTCTGTTCTTCCAGTAACTCCATTCACAATATCAAGATTCCAATCTACATTTTCAACAATAACTTTTATACTATCTGGTAGATTAGGTAAAAGCTTGCGGACTTCCTCTTCTGATTTGCTTATAACATTACTGATAAAAACTTTTTGCGATTTAGTAATTTTTAGAGAGTCTTCTTGAAAGACAACATCCACTTTCGCTATTATAGATTTCTTTATATTGGAATTACAGGAAATAATACATAATACTAGGATAACTA
>JAGSHF010000139.1 GCA_023954685.1 Flavobacteriaceae bacterium
GAAGACATTCAAATAGACTTTTTCCCTTTCGTTAAAAAACGAGTGCATTGGAAAGAGATAAAGAGTGCCGAAATCGTAAATTATGGATTTGTTGGCGGCTGGGGAATTCGACTTTGGACAAAATATGGAACGGTATATAATACCAAAGGGAATACAGGTTTAGCGGTTGTGCTTCTTAATGGAAAAAAATTTCTAATAGGTACTCAAAAAGCATCTGAATTAAACAAATTAGTTAAAAAATCTATCGCGCCACAACGCGTATAGCACATTGCAGCCTATTTTTCTTTTAGAAAGCCCATGGGATTTAAAAATGGGTCCGCTCCTATTTGCTATCTTACTAATGAACACAATGAATCAACTTACCTACGTTGGCAAACATTAAAAAATATACACTATGAGAATCCATGTATTAGTCTTTTCTATTGCTTTAACAATCACAATGTTTTCATGTAAAAATGAAAACGATACTGATATTCAACTTGAGCCCGCCATGCTATATCATAACGGTGATATCATCACCATGGAAGGTGATAAAGCGAACTATGTTGAAGCTGTCGTGGTTCAGAACGGAAGAATAGTTTTTCTGGGGGATAAAGCTCAGGCATCAAATGCTTATAAAAATGCTACGGCATTTGATTTAGAAGGTCAAACACTTCTTCCGGGGTTTATAGAACCACACGTTCATCCATCCTTAGCCGCAATTATGCTTCAAAATGAAATTATTGCACCTTATGATTGGAAATTACCAAGTGGGGTTAAAAAAGGGGTTCAAGGACAAGACGCATATCGAAAACGAATTGAAGCATCGATTAAAACCAATGCCCAATCTGATGAACTCTATTTTATATGGGGATATCATAATCTATGGCATGGTGAACTCTCTAGAGAAGTACTTAATAAAATGGCAGGAAATCAACCGGTAGGAATTATTCATCGTTCTTTCCATGAAATCTATTTAAACGATGCCGCTATTGCCAATTTAAACATTAAAGAAGCCGATTTTAAAGATAATCCGCAGGTAGATTGGAGTAAAGGACATTTCTACGAAGGCGGTTGGCTAGCTCTGGTACCAAAGATATCATCAATCCTTCTTGAACCTGTTGGCTACTCAAAAGGACTAAGTACCATGTCTGATTTATTATTTCAGAATGGCATTACCACTATTGCTGAACCAGGTTTTCCTAGTGCAGATTTTAATGGAGAACTACAGCCGCTCATAAAGGAAATGGCTAAAAACCCACCATATGATGTTTATTTAATTCCAAGTGGCACACAACTCTATGGTATGAAAGGCGGCAATGCTGAAGCCATGGCATTCATGAAAACTTTAGACACCATAGCCGAATACAATTCTACGAATGTCAAGTTTTTGCCAAATCAAGTCAAGCTTTTCTCAGATGGTGCAATCTACTCTCAACTCATGCAAATGAAAGAAGGCTATACTGATGGACATGCTGGAGAGTGGATGACGCCTTTAGACTTGTTTGAAGAACAATTGATGATGTATTGGAAAGAAAATTATAAAATTCATGTACATGCTAATGGCGATTTAGGACAACAAATGGTACTTGATTTAGTAAAAGAAGCGCAATTATCCTATCCAAGAGAAGATCATAGGCTAACCCTTCATCATATGGGATACTTTAATGAGGACATGGTTCAGGAGATGGATAATCTCAAAATTGAAGCTTCTGTGAATCCATACTATTTATGGGCACTTGCAGATAAATATTCAGAATACGGTTTGGGGAAAGAACGTGCAGAAAACATGGTAGCACTTAGGCTACTAACAGATCATAACATTCCGCTTTCTTTTCATTCAGATTTTTCAATGGCACCGGTTGAACCCTTAAATCTAGCCTGGACAGCGGTAAACAGAGTGACCTCTCAAGGAAGTAAATTTTCACAAGACCAGCGCATTTCGGTTTTTGATGCCATCAAAGCAATAACGATAACTGCGGCCAGGTCACTTAATCTAGAAAATGAAATTGGTTCAATAAAAGCAGATAAAAAAGCAAACTTCACCATACTCAAACAGAATCCGTTTAAAATAGATCCGATGAAGATTAAAGATATTGGTATTAGAGGTGTGGTGTATAACGGCAACTACCATGAAAATAAAAGTATGCTAGAAGGTAAATCTAATGCGACTGAAATTGACTAAAAAGAAAAGAGGTCTTAATATTTGTTTTAGATCAGTTGACTAATTCTTGAGATTTAAAACAAATCATTATGAGCGTTGGTTACGACTTAGTTCGAGATTGAAAATGGTGGTATTTGAAATACAAAAGTTCAAAACCATTAATTTAGGACATGCTAAAAAAAAGCATCATTAAGGACTCCGTGTTAATAAGGAATTCAAATTCGTTTTACACAAACAAACAACTTACAATCAATACAATACACATATGAAACTAAAAATTGCAATAGTAATTTCGTCCCTTTTTATGATATGGTCTTGTAGGCCTTCAATTGAAGACACCGCTGATTTAAATGTTCAATATTGGATTCATGGTTCTGAAAACTGTGAAGAGAATATTGATCCGCCAATTCAAGTAGTGCAATACAACAGAAATACTTGGATTTTAAGACAAAACAAATGCACAAATTATGAAGCGCCTTTCATGTTTCTCTTTATTGGAGACGAGAAAGCATTATTAGTGGATACTGGAGCTACGAAAGATGATGACAGCTTTCCGCTTTATAAAACAGTGAAACAAATAGTTGACGACTGGACTAAAAACAATGGGGAAGTTGAATTAATTGTGGCTCATACGCATAAACATGGAGATCATTATGCGGCAGATGGTCAGTTTGAGGGAAAACCAAATACAACTGTGCTTGGATTGGAAGTTGAAGATTTAATGACCTTTTATAAAATATCCAATTGGCCTGAAGAAATTGCTGATTTAGAATTAGGCAATCGATTAATGAAAATAGTACCCATTCCTGGGCATCAAGCGTCTTCAATTGCTATTTATGACACAGCTACGAAAATACTATTGACTGGAGATACCTTTTATCCAGGTAGATTGTATGTAAAAGATTGGAATGCTTTTAAAATGAGTATTGAACGTCTTGTGAAGTTTACTGACAATAATGAGATTTCAATGATACTGGGCAACCATATAGAGATGACTCAAACTGCCAAAGTTGATTACCCTATGGGAACTATTTATCAGCCTAAAGAACACCAACTTCCTTTAAGTGTACTCGTATTAAAAGAATTGTCATTTGCTCTAACCAAATTAGGAGATGAACCCATAAAAGAAGTCCATGACAGTTTTATAATTTATCCTGTCGAGTAAAAACACCGGCGATAACAACATGATTAATACATAGTTTGTTTTGTGTAAATACGGAAAATCTTACTGATATTCCTTTGGTTCATTTTCTTTTTCTAATTTGGCCCTGGCCAATAGCATTGGCGAACACGTCGTGATCAATTTGAATAAAATAAAGAAATGAAAAAAATAGTAAAGATTTTCTCCTTAGTACTTTTGACATTATTTTGTGTATTGGTAATTTACATTATTATTGATCCAGAACTTCCTAATCAAACCAACGCAGTGATTACCAACATAACCAATGGGAGTATACCAGAACTCGTTGATGGAGACTCCGGTTATGTCAATTCAGGGACAACGAAAATATGGTATGAAATAAAGAATAAATCAACAACTACAAACACCAAGGGAACTGTCTTGCTTATCAATGGATATACTGAGCCATCCACACTTTGGAATCAATTTTTAATAAAAACCATCATTGACTCTGGTTATCAAGTCATAAGATTTGACAACAGAGATGTAGGGCTTTCTGATTGGACAGATACTGAGCATTCAAATTATACGTATACTATGAAAGATATGGTCGATGATGCTATGGCCGTCCTTGATCAAAATGGCATTAGCAAAGCTCACCTTGTTGGCTATTCTATGGGCGGATATATAGCACAAAGAATTGCAATTGAATATCCCAATAGAGTGTTATCTTTAACCTCATTATCTTCCACAGCAGACTTTAATGACAATCATCCAGAATATAATTGGACGCCACCGGCAGTTATTAAACTTGCAATAAGAAATGCTTTATTAAAAGATGACAAGTCGCTTTTGAAGTTATATTTCAAAGTACTCTATGACGTTAACGGCAATGATACGTATCACATGGAACTCAAACTTTTGGGAGAACAAGTCCTTTATGAACAACATAAAAGGCGAGGTGTCAACAAAGATGCTGGGATCCATCAAGGATTTGCAATTAAAAATGCTGAGTCTAACTATGCTGAATTGGATAAACTAAAAATGGCAACCCTAATTGTTCATGGTAAGAAAGATCCAATACTCAGCTTTGAGCTTGCTAAAAAGTATAGTGAAAAAATTGAAAACTCAAAAAAAATATGGATCAATGAAGCTGGACACCTTATTACAAATGATTATGTAGAACAATTTCGCCATGAATTTATTAAAATGCTATCAGAGAATCAATAAAACACTTCCAGTCATAACTGACCACAACGATGCATAAAAATAATGCGTAAGTTTATTCCTCAATCAAAAGGTTATGCATACGTGGTTGAAATAGATGTTTGTTGAATATTAAAAATACTTTTGGCGAAATCATTCTTGTAGTAATTGGGATTTTTATTGCGTTGCAGCTAAATACTTGGAAAGAAAAAATTCAACAAAAGGAAGAGTTAATAGCTTCTATAAGCTTAATGTTAGATGATTTAGCTCAAGATATTTCTTTTTACAATTCTCAAATTGAAAAAATAAACAATAGGATATCACTGCTTAGTACGTATTCAAAAGGAAACTATTCAAAGATTGATATTGAAACTATTCCCGGTGAAGGCTCATATAATATTGAAGTCAAAAATATAGGCGCTACATATTATATTTTAAAAGAGGATAGGAAATTCAATTTAATTGAGAACTCGAAACTGAAGAAAATAATTACATTTTACTATGAAGTATCTTGTAAAGCGTATATTGATTTGGCAACTTGGCATCATAAATTTGTCACTGAAACTATTGAGAATTATTTAGTTCTTAATCTACCGTATAAAGAAAATTTTAAAGTCAACGCAAAAGATGTGATTCATGATAGAGAGAATGGTCAATTATTGAGTCTCACTAATTATCAAATAACAATACAAGAAGAGGCATTAGTAAAAATAAAAAACAGCATACTGTTGGCTGAAGACATGCGCCGTTTCATCACTAAAGCGTATCATTAGGCACGGGTCATTTACAGTTGTAATTAATGACTAAGATTACCACAATGTGATAATTTAGCTATTTCGTTATCTTTTACTAACTTAGTCTTATCCAACCCAACCATTTTTTGACGAAACATTTCAACTAAACGATTTTGAATAATTAAAAAATAATGATTTCTTATGCCTAGCAATAAGAAAGTTTTTAATTTTATTTCCTACTTAATATCATTATGAATTTTCAACTTGTCTTGTGCTTATAATGTTAATGATTAAACCAAGAAGTAACTCCTAGGTGAGTCTGGTGACGAATATAATTGAACACAAAATTTAAAAGAGAGACAAAAAACAAAAAAAATGAACAATAATATAGTGAATGAATGGCGATTAAGGTTAAGATTTCTTGCGGATATCACTTTTGCCTCTGCCATGACTGTGATGATATTAAATATAGAAATTCCAGAATTTGGTCATATCACAAATACCAAAGAATTGGCGACATTCTTATGGAAACAACTTAATAATATGTGGGTGTTCTTCATTGCTTTTGTTGTTATAGCCGTGTATTGGATGAAACATTTGGAGCACTATAGTTCTATATTAATTGTAAATCAAACATTTATCTGGTTTCAGCTTTTATTCCTTGCCAGTATTATGCTCATCCCGTTTTGGAACACCTATATATCACTTTTTCCAGAGAACGTGGCTATTAGGGTGTGTTTAAGTGCTAATATGGTTCTTGTTGGACTGTTTTCTTTTTTGAGTGTGAATTATGCTGCCAATAAAAAGCATAGATTAATTCGAAGTGAGATAGATGATAAAACAATTAGAGAGACTAAAAAACAAATCCTTACTGAACCGATAATTGCGATATTAGCAGCAGGGATAGCCTATATAAATGTTGACTTATGGGATCTCGCATTCATTCTAGTGCCTTTGATGTTTATGGCAAGAAAGAAATTAACAACAATTAAATATTTTAAAATCTTAAAACCTTAAAAGCAAGATTATTGTGAAAACCCTCATATATTTACTCTAATCAGTTTAGTTTTAATTTTCTTATTTTAAGCTTTATCTTTTTTAATTAAAATATATTATATGCAATAACATATAAAATTAATGTTGGGTGATCTGCTTATGCAACAAAAAAGATCTAACTAGTATTGAAGACAAGTTTCCATAATAATAATAATAATAATCTGCACATATCATAAACAATCCCCTCGTACTTAATAACAAGATATCCTCTAATTTAACGATGTTTCTACTGTTTGGCAAAGATGACGTAATAATGTCATAAACATGACGACATCAATGTCCGTAGGTTTAATTTACTTTTGTCTTTCAGTACGAGTAATATTTAAATTGATGAAAAAAATAAAAGAAGTCATTCCAAAATCTATATTTAAACACGCCATGAGGCTTGCGAAAAAAGCAATATTAGTTGCGCTTATTTTAACCCCAATTCGTTTTTTTCTTGAACTTGCGGGAATTCCAGAGCATGTAATTTTCATTATTGGTTTACTCTGGCTTACATTAGGGTTTTCAATTTATTGGGGAATTCAGTTATTTAAAGAAAAGCACTCTTATTTAATCCTATTTTTCAGTTTACTTATATTCTCCCCTATTTCTAGATTTCCTGTCGCTATACTATGGTGGATTGACACCAGATGGAAAATAGGAACACATTATAGCCTTTATTTTGATAACTTTGGGCAAGCCACCTTTCAGCAAGTAGTATACGGTTCTTTAATTCAACTTATCCCCGGTTTTCTGTTGGGTGCAATAACAATAATGATCATGCAAAACAAAAAGAACATAACAAAGAATATGAATACCATAGAAAATGAATAAGAACCACTTAGCCATACGATTAAAAGCATTAAGAACTCAAAAAAGGATGTCTCAAGAAGTTCTTGCGGAAGCTTCTGGATTAAGTTTAAGAACTATTCAACGCATTGAAAATGGTGCAACAAATCCAACTGGAGATTCACTGAAACGGTTATCAAATGCGTTGAATATAAACCCCGATGATTTGCTTGATTGGGCAATTAAAGAAGATAAAAGGTATTTGATATTTCTAAATCTTTCCGCACTTACTTTTTTGTTTTTTCCAATGCTTGGGATTTTAATCCCATTTATATTATGGACATCAAAAAAAGGAAAAATTAAAAACATCAATAAACTAGGGAGAAATTTAATTAATTTTGAAATAACATGGACATTACTTCTATTTTTCATTCCTTTTCTATGGTTTCTCTTATCTAAAATAGGTCTTGTAGCACATCTTACCCTGAGTACAATTTTCATCATTATTGGAGTTATGTACTTTATCAATTTTATGGCAATAGTACTTAATACATTCCGAATTAGTAATGATAAGGATGCCATCTATAATCCCAATATTATATTTTTAAGATAAAAGTTAATGTACAATAATCTCTGTATTTAATGCTTGTTTTGAGTGTGCTCATAAAAACTTACAGATTTTCCATTGGTTGGTTTTCTTTTATTAAATTAGCTCCCTGCCAATGCAATTAAGCATGTGCAAACCCCTAATACGTCTTAAAAGTTATTCATGAAAAAAATTGGCTAAGAAGTTTCCGCAACAGTTTGGTCCCTACACCCTCCAAGAGCTGATCGCTCGTGGAGGTATGGCCGAGGTGTATCGTGCGACGCTTCCAGGTGTGGGTGGCTTTGAGAAGACTGTAGCCATCAAGAAGATTCTCCCGCATCTAGCGGAGAACGAAGAATTCATCGTGATGTTGGTGGATGAAGCCAACATCATCGTGAGCCTGAACCACGCGAACATTGCCCAGGTCTATGACCTCGGCAAAATCGACGACACTTACTACATCGC
>JAGSHF010000096.1 GCA_023954685.1 Flavobacteriaceae bacterium
AAATCCCTAAAACGATTGTACTTATGTATCCAACATTAAAGTCGAAAAGAGCCGACTTTGGTGTGAAAGATGCATCATCATTACGTTTTTCTATTGCCCAAAGTGAATGCCATACTGAAATATCTAATGGGGCCGGCATCCATCCCATAAATGCAATTAAAAACCCTATTTCTATTGCATTTTTTGGTACAATTTGTTGCATAGAAATTGAGGCGTCATTATTATTTAGAGCAGCAATAACAGCGGCAATAGTACTTATAGTTAGCGTTATAATAATGACTTTTATAAGACCATCTAGTAATTTGTACCGACCAAAAATAAGTAGCAATAAACAAATGACTAAAATAACGACGGTCCACAACTCAATATTAATAAAATCTCCAAATAAGGATGATGCTAATCCTGCCGTTACAATAGTTACTGCCGTTTGAATGGTAAACATAGTGGCGAACGTGATTATATAATAAGCGACAAGAACGCCTTTGCCTAATTTTTTGTAACCATCAAGTAAACTTTCACCTGTGGCCGATGCATATCGTGGACCAAATTGAAAAAAAGGATATTTAAATAAGTTGACCAACAGCAGGGCCCATATTAATCCTAATCCAAAATCAGCACCTGCTCTAGTAGATTGTACTAAATGGGACACACCAATCGCTGCACCTGCAAATAGAAGACCTGGGCCGAGTGATTTTAAAGAGAATTTCATTGTTGTTTTTGAATGATTTCTGCCAATAATTTTTTAGCCCTTAGCAATTTAACTTTCACATTACTCATTGGTTCCTTAAGGGTTTGAGAAATTTCCAAATAACTAAATTCTTGAAAATATCTTAGATTAATAACGTCTTGATAATGTGGTTTTAGTTTTTTGATGTCTCTTAGTAATTTGGCTAAATTTTGTTCTCTAATAATTTTGTCTTCTGGTGATGGAGATTCATCTACAATTTCATTAACGCGTTGCTCATAGTCTTCATGACTTTCATTAGCGATACTGGCTTTTTTTGTACGTACTAAATCTATATGAATGTTTTTTGCGATAGTAATAAGCCAAGTTTTAAACTTATATTGTTCTTTATAAGTGTCTATTTTGTCAAAAGCCTTTGAAAAAGTTTGTATCGCGATATCTTCGGCATCATTCTCATTTTCTGTTCGCTTGATGAGGAAGCCATAGATATCATTCCAATATCTGTCTAATAAAATATTATATGCAATTTGATTGTTTTCTTTTGCTTTATTAATAGCTTCTTTTAGCTCCAATGTTTAGGTTTTGATATTCGGTTAGCTATAAAGATAAAAAATTGTGATAGAATTAAAAAGAGCTCTAATAAAGGCATAAATAGTATTGCTTTGGTGTCATCTAGCTTTTTTGCTGAAACACCCAGGATGACGTATTGGCAACTTATCCTTAATAGCACTAAAACAAGTACAATTTTCCATTGAAATAGATGTAATAATAAAAATGTACCCAATAGCCAAAACATCAATTGTGTAAAATAAAAAAGACCTAATGCAATTTTATGATTCGTTTTGTAATGATGAGAAGTTGAAACGTGACGTCTTTTTTGATTGAACCAGCGTTTCAAATTTGTTTCTGGAACAGATTCAGTAAAACTATCTTTTGAAAAACAAACCTCAGTGTTATTTTTGTTAGCCACTTCATTCACAAATAAATCGTCATCACCCGATCTGACTTTCATATGAGAAACAAACCCATTAGTTTTAAAGAAGATCTCTTTTTTGTAGGCTAAATTACGACCTACAGCCATGTATGGCATTCCTATTTTTGCATATGAAAAATACTGAATTGCCGTTAATATGGTTTCAAAACGAATAACAAGATTTAGAAAATTGAAACTATGTTTCTTATAGGATCCATAGCCAATTACAATGGATGTTTTATCACTAAAATAAGAGGTCATCTCACCAATCCAATCTTTGGTTAAGGGCTGGCAGTCCGCATCTGTAAATAATAAGTAATCGTAAGAGGAGGATTTAATACCTAGTGTTAGTGCGTATTTTTTATTGCCCCAAAAAGCTTCAACACTTTGAACATCAACTACTTTGATATTTTTATGTTCTTTTTGGAACTTATTCATAATTTCTAAAGTGTCATCACTAGAGGCATCGTTAATAAGAACGATTTCAAAATCAGGGTAGTCCTGAGTTATTATTGAAGGGAGAAAGTTTTGAAGATTTTGTGCTTCATTTTTTGCACATATAATTACAGAAACCGGTAACTTAACCTTAGGTTTTGTTTGAGGTTTGGCTAATGCAAATTTCGAGAAAATAATACCATAATAAATCAGTTGAATTACAACTACACTTACAAAGAGGTAAAATGTAATGTCGTGTATATTCACTAGTTAATTAAGAGTGTTGAGGTTCATTACAATTTTCAAACTGATCCGGAGATTTTCCACAAAAACCACAAGCTTCGCCGTTTTTGTTTAGAATAGGGTTCTGACTTGCACAAGTTCCTGCGAATTCTCCATCTTTTTTAGCCCATAATTTTATTGCTATACCCGCAATAGCCAGACCTAGAAGCAATAATGTAATTAAAAGAAGTTTCATGTCATACTAATTTTAGCAAAGGTAATGCTTTCTTAAATATTTTTAATGCGATTTGTGTCACAATAGGTATCATATCATACTGACTTTTTAACATAACTAGTAACTTTTCAACAATTATAGTGGGAAACTAATTATTAGTTATATTTTATGTTAACTAACGAATAAAAATGAAATTATGAAAAAATTATTTGCAGAGTGTTTCGGAACATTTTGGCTTGTGTTTGGTGGGTGTGGTAGTGCTATTTTTGCAGCGGGTTACCCCGAATTGGGAATAGGATTTGCTGGCGTTGCATTGGCATTTGGATTAACAGTACTTACAATGGCGTATGCGGTAGGGCATATTTCTGGCGGGCATTTTAACCCTGCTGTTTCTTTTGGATTGTGGGCAGGAGGAAAATTCCCTGCTAAAGATTTAGTCGGTTATATTGTGGCTCAAGTCGTAGGTGCTTTTATAGCAGCAGGAGTACTTTATTTAATTGTGTCAGGAAAATCTGATTTTGTTGATATTGGAGGTTTTGCAGCTAACGGTTATGGTGCATTATCACCAGATGGTTATTCTATGACTTCAGCTTTAATTGCAGAATTTGTGTTAACGGCGTTCTTCTTACTTATTATTTTAGGAAGCACAAATGAGCGGGCTCCTAAAGGTTTTGCTCCAATTGCCATTGGTCTTGGTTTAACCTTAATTCATCTTATAAGTATTCCTATTACAAATACTTCTGTTAATCCTGCACGTTCTACAAGTCAGGCCTTGTTTGCAGGCGGTGAATTTGTACCTCAATTATGGCTATTTTGGTTGGCGCCAATAGCGGGAGCCATTGTTGCTGGTTTTATTCACAAAGCGTTATTTGATAAAGCTTAGTCTCTAAGAAAAAGGGAGTAATGGAATAGAATTAAAATAAAAGAGGCTCTGTTGAGGACGTAATGTTATGCTACTAATCAATATTTTCCAAGAGCCTCTTTTTTTATTTTATGAAGACAAGATTAATTGTCTTTTGTTTTTATTGGGATTTCAGCTACTGCGTTTTCAACAGAAGCTTCTTTGTTTCCACCTTTAGGTTCAATTGTAATTCTTAAACTTAAAGCATCTTCAATATATGGTACAGATTTAAGTTCTTGATCTGCCATGTCTAGGATACCTAGATTAACCATTTTATCTTGTAATTGAGCCCACATTTGATAACATTGCTCATCAGACAATTCTGGTAAAGCAACAACATCAATTAAAGATGATTTATCAATAGAATTGATATAAGCAACTGTTTTTAAATCTTTAGCTCTATCATTTCCTCTTAATACGTATTTTTCTGTCTCAGGGTTATTTAGTTTTAAAAATTGGCGCATTACTTCATCAAGCTTGCCATTATTATCCTGAATATCATTTCTTAAATCAAAGATTTCTTCAGCAATCGTATTGTTTTCGTGAACTAAATTTTGGTTTTGGTTATAAAGCATGTAAGACGTGCCTGCAAAAACCAAGGCAGCAATACTTGCTGCTACACCATACCAAGATCGCGATTTTATTTTTGGCTCATGTAACTGAATCACTGGTGTAACCTTAGATTCTTTAATATGAGCTAAAACATTATTTAAAACCTTTTCAGCCGGTTTTACAGCATTGGCTAATGCCGCAAGTTCTAATTGATCTTGCAACATATTATAGTCTTCTTCTACTTCAGGATAGTTAGCAATGTATTGTTCTACTTCTACAGTTTCTGAGACTGTTGTAGTGCCAATAACGTACTTGTCTAATAACCCAGACTCTAAAAATTTGTGTACTTTATTACTCATGACTCTACTATTTTAAGGATTGTAAACTTTTTTTAATTCTCTCAATCCAATTTTTAATCTAGATTTAATAGTACCAAGAGGAATATCTAATTCTTCACTAGCCTCTTGTTGTGTCATCCCTTGAAAATAAAGGGCGTCTAACACTATTTGGTACTTGTTTTCTAGTTGTGCAACATGCTTTTTTAAATCCATAGTATCTTGGTTTAATCCCGATGTTGCTAATTTATATACGTTAGATTCTCCAATTTGGACTTCTTTGGTAAATTTTAAATTATGACTTCTTAATTTATCTATGGCAGTGTTTCTTGCAATACGATAAAGCCAAGTGAAAAGTTTCGCCTTACTAGAATCATATTTTTTTGCATTTTTCCATATTTTAATAAAACTTTCTTGTAGGGCGTCTTCGGCAATAGCTTGATCAATTGTAATTTTTAAAATCACACCGTATAGTGCACTAGAATAGTTTTCATAGATTATGGAAACTGCTCTTTCGTCGCCTTGTTTTAAAAGCTCTACAATATGTTGTTCTTGTTTTGTAACCAAGTTTATTTGTATTTAGGGAAACGTTAAAGTTAGTAAAAATAGACAATAACTATACCATTGTTAAAATATAAGCATTGACGTTTGGATCTAGATATCCTAGATAACGTACTAAATTGTTAAATAATATTTACCTCTGCTTCTAATTTAATATTGAAAATACGATGTATTGTTTCTTGAATAAGTTCTGATAAAGCTTTAATGTCCTTGCCTTCCGCATTACCATAATTTACTAGCACTAAGGCCTGATTTTTATGAACACCATATTGGCCAAAACGCTTGCCTTTGAAACCAGCATACTCAATTAACCATCCCGCAGGAATTTTAATTTCATTTTCTGAAACTTTGTAATTTGGTATTTTAGGAAAATTAGAATTTAGAGCATCAAATTCCAGTGCCGAAATCACAGGATTTTTAAAGAAACTACCACTATTTCCAATTTTTTCAGGATCAGGCAATTTGGTTGATCTAATCTTTATCACCGCGTTGGCTATATCCTGAATTGTAGGAGTGTCAATACTTAAGGCTTCTAATTCATTAGAAATTGACCCGTAATTAGATTTAATTTTATGATTGTTAGCGGTTAGTTTAAGCGATACATTTAAGATAATATATTCACCTTTAAATTCCTGCTTGAAAACTGAGTTTCTATAGTCAAATTTACATTCCTTTGGTGTGAACGTTTTTATTTTTCCAGAAGATTTATGAAAAGCATCACAAGAATGAAAAACATCTTTTATTTCTACTCCATAAGCTCCAATATTTTGAATAGGAGCTGTTCCTATGTTCCCTGGAATTAATGAAAGATTTTCTACACCACCAAAATCCTGTGTCAAACACCATTGTGTAAATGCATGCCAATTCTCTCCAGCACCAGCTTTTACTATGACATGATTATTCTCTTCAGTACAGATATCAATGCCTTTAATATTGATATGAACAACTAATGCATTTATATCTTGCGTAAGTAATAAATTACTACCACCTCCCAATATGAATATGTTAGGATATGCTTTATTTTTTAAAAGATCCCGTAACTCCGTGATATGAGATATGGAAACAAAATACTTAGCCTTAACATCTATGCCAAAGGTGTTATATGATTTTAATGATTTGTTTTCTTGGATATTCACTAATCTTGATAAACTTTAAGAGCTTCTTTAATTATATTTACGGCCTTCACAAGACTTTCTTTTTTCAAAACATAGGCAATTCTAATTTGGTTTTGACCAACTCCAGGCGTTGAATAAAATCCACCAGCAGGCGCAACCATAACCGTTTCTCCATTTATATCAAATTTTTCCAATAACCATTGTGCAAAAGCATCAGCATCATTTATTGGTAACTCAGCAATACAATAAAAAGCACCTTTAGGCCTAGCAACTTTTACGCCCGGTATTTTTTGTAATTCTTCAATAAGTGTGTTACGTCTTTCTACATATTCAGTAATGACTTCATCAAAATAATTTTGAGGAGTTTCTAAGGCTGCTTCACTAGCGATTTGAGCTAATGTAGGAGGGCTTAAACGCGCTTGTGCAAATTTTAGGGCAGTTTGAATAACCTCTTTGTTTTTTGAAACAAGACATCCTATTCTTGCACCACACATACTATAACGTTTAGAAACAGAATCTATAATAATAGCATGCTCATCTAAACCTATGTCTTCCATAATAGAATGGTGTGAAGCACCATCATAAGTAAATTCGCGATAGACTTCATCAGCAATTAAAAATAAATCATGTTTTTTAACTATTGCGGCTAACTTCTCAATCTCTTCCTTACTATATAAGTAGCCGGTTGGGTTTCCTGGATTACAAATTAAAATAGCTTTTGTTTTTGGTGTAATTAGCTTCTCAAATTCTTCAATTGGAGGTAAAGCAAAATTATCTTCAATTTTAGAAATTACGGGAACAACTTTCACTCCTGAAGCAATAGAAAAACCATTATAGTTAGCATAAAAGGGTTCAGGAATAATTATTTCGTCATCAGTATCCATAATACTACCAAATGCAAAAAGTAAAGCCTCACTCCCTCCGGTAGTTACTATAATATTATCATGGTTTACATGAATGTCATTTTTAAAATAGTATTCGGCTATTCTTTTTCTATACTCCTCAGATCCTTCAGATCGCGTGTAGGCTATAATATCTAACGAATTATTCTTTACAGCATCTAAAGCTACTTGAGGGGTTTTAATGTCTGGTTGCCCAATATTTAAATGATACACTGTTTTTCCTTGCCTATAAGCGTTTTCTGCAAATGGTACCAATTTTCTAATTGGTGATTGAGGCATTGCTTTTCCTTTGTTGGATATTGTTGGCATTTTGTAAATTTTAATTTGCAAAGCAAAGTTGCAAAATTTATCTTAAATTTTTTTTAAAATCAAAGGGTTTATTGAAGTATTAACTAAAAGTATTGTAAATTGTTAAGAGTCAATCAATCATAATCCCATTAATGAAAATTAATACATTCTTATTTTTTCTATATGTTTTCTCATGTTTTATTCTAAAAGCGCAGGGGAAGTTTATGTTACAGAATGTAAAATCTGATAAAGTAGACTTCGAATTAATTAATAACTTAATTATTGTTCCAGTAGAAGTTAATGGGGTAAAACTTTCTTTTCTTTTGGATACTGGCGTGAGTAAGCCCATTATTTTTAATTTATTAAATGTTGAAAAGGATCTTAAAATTAATCAGGCCGAACGTATTTTTTTAAGAGGGTTGGGAGAAGGAGAATCTATTGAAGCTTTAAAATCTAGAAACAACATCATTAAAATAGGTGAAGCACTAAGTATAAGTCAAGAAATTTATGCTGTATTTGATTCCGCCTTAAATTTTGCTCCTAGATTAGGCGTGCCAATTCATGGTATTATAGGCTATGATTTTTTTAAAGATTTTATTATTGAAGTTAATTATACAAAGCGACAACTTAAAATTCATGATCCTAAGTTTTATAAAGCGAAAAAGTGTAAAAAGTGTATTATAGAAGAAATTGAATTTTTTAATAATAAACCTTATATAACAGGGTATGTGAAGTTAAATGAACAAAGAAAAGAGGTTAAATTATTGGTAGATACGGGTGGCAGTGATGCTTTGTGGTTATTTGAAGATGAAGAAAATGGTATGGTTATACCCGAAAAGAACTTTGAAGATTTTTTAGGACACGGTCTTAGTGGAAGTGTATATGGTAAGCGTGCTAAAGTAGATGTTTTTGGGTTTCAAAACATTGAATTGAAGCGCGTAAATGTCGCATTTCCAGATTCAACTTCAATTTCTTTTGCACGTAAATTCAAATCGAGAAGCGGCACCATTTCCGGAGAAATTTTAAAACGTTTCAATATTATTTATGATTATGCAAATAGCACAATGACTTTAAAGAAAAATCGCTTTTTTGGAAACCCATTTTATTATAATAAAAGTGGAATAACTTTGGAGCATGATGGCGTAAGGGTAGTGAAAGAAGTTGATAAGAATTCTGGTATATCAAGATTTGATTCTAATCAAGAATCGGTTGCAACGGCTTCTTTGATTGCAGGGAGTTCTTATAAATATGTTTTAGCACCATCATATAAAATTGTAGAATTACGCATTGATTCTCCAGCGCATAAAACGGGATTACAATTAGGGGATGTTATTCTTAACATTAACAACAAGGATGCTCATGAATTTACCATGCAGGAAATTATTAAAATGTTTTATGATGAAAATGGTAAACGTATCAAAATGTTAATTGATAGGAAGGGTGTCCAAATGAAATATGAGTTTAAATTAGAGAGTATGTTCTAATAAAAAAACCCTCTACGCTAATAGAGGGTTCTAGATAATTTGTCAATAAACTATTTATTGTTCAATAACGTTTTTCTTCTTAGCATCAAGGCTTTTATCTCCCGCTTCTACAACTAACCCTTTTATTTTTAGAGCTACTGTAGGCGTTTCAGCATTAGAAGTAACTGTAATAGTTTTTCTAATTGGCATCACACGTTCCGTGTCATATTTAACCTTAATTTCTCCAGTGTCGCCCGGTAAAATAGGTGCTTCAGGTTTTTCAGGAACTGTACAGCCACAACTTGATTTTACTTTTGTAATTATTAGTGGGGCATCACCAGTATTTTTAAATTTAAACGTTCGAACACCATCGGCGCCTTTTTCAATAGTACCATAATCGATAGTGTCTGATTCGAATTCAATTTTCGCTATTTTCTTTTCTTGTGCGTTTATGGAAAAACTCAATAATCCAACAAACAAAATTGCAACTAATTGTTTCATAATTTTTTTATTTAGTGAGGTAAACATAAATACTTTTTCGCCATTCTGCAAAAATATTGGATGTAATGCACAAATCTTAACATAAACAATAGGTTTATGGGGACATTAAACAGCTTTAATATTTTTCAGAAAACAAAATATAAGTACTTTTGCACATTATTATTCAAAAATTATTCCAAAGTATGGCAATTCCGTCGAAATATGATGCAAATAGTGTAGAAGGTAAGTGGTATGATTACTGGATGAAGCATAATTATTTTCATTCAACACCAGATGAGAGAGAACCTTATACTATTGTGATTCCTCCTCCAAATGTTACAGGAATCCTGCATATGGGGCATATGCTTAATAATACAATCCAAGATGTGCTAATTCGCCGTGCACGCTTACAGGGGAAAAATGCGTGTTGGGTACCTGGTACAGACCATGCATCTATTGCTACTGAAGCTAAAGTTGTAGCGAAGTTAAAGGCTGAAGGGATTGATAAAAATGATTTGACGAGAGAAGAGTTTTTGGAGCATGCTTGGGAATGGACCCATGAATATGGCGGTGTAATTTTAGAGCAATTGAAAAAATTAGGATGTTCTTGTGATTGGGACCGTACAAAGTTTACTATGGATGCGGATATGAATGAGGCCGTAATTCAGGTTTTTATTAACTTACATAACGAAGGACTGATCTATAGAGGTTACCGTATGGTGAATTGGGATCCTGAGGCAAAGACAACATTGTCAGATGAAGAAGTCATTCACGTAGAACGCACCGACAAGCTATATTATGTAAAGTATAAAATTGAAGGAGAAGATGGTTTTGTTACAATTGCAACCACGCGTCCTGAGACTATATTAGGAGATACTGCAGTTTGTGTAAATCCACATGATGAAAGGTTTATTGGTTTAAAAGGAAAAAAAGTTGTTGTGCCTATTTGTAATCGCGTGATTCCAATTATTGAAGATGATTATGTGGACATTGAGTTTGGAACAGGCTGTCTAAAGGTGACACCGGCACACGATGTTAATGATAAAGAAATAGGAGACAGACATAATCTTGATATTATAGATGTATTAAATGAAGATGGTTCAATGAATAGTTTTGGGCTTCATCATGAAGGAAAAGATCGTGTAATTGCGAGAAAAGATATTGCCAATGAACTTGAAGATTTAGGAATTTTAGTTAAAACTGAAGATATTACCCATAAAGTTGGAACTTCAGAAAGAACAAAGGCAGTAATAGAGCCTCGTTTAAGCGATCAATGGTTTTTAAAAATGGAAGCGCTGGTAAAACCTGCTATAAAAGCTGTTTTAGGTGAGGATTCTGAAATTAATCTCTATCCAAAAAAGTTCGAAAGCACATACAAATATTGGATGGAAAATATTCGTGATTGGAATATTTCTAGACAGTTACTATGGGGGCAGCAAATTCCTGCATATTTCTATGGCGACGGAAAAGAAGATTTTGTTGTTGCTGAAAATATAGATGAAGCTTTAATTAAAGCGATTGAAAAAACGGGGAATTCAGTTCTAAAAGTAGACAACTTACGTCAAGAAACCGACGTTTTAGATACTTGGTTCTCATCTTGGTTATGGCCAATGAGCGTTTTTGATGGTATTAAGAATCCAGAAAATGAAGAAATCAAATATTATTACCCTACTAATGATTTAGTTACCGGACCAGATATTCTGTTCTTTTGGGTGGCTAGAATGATTATAGCTGGTTATAAGTTTAAAAATGAAAAACCGTTTAATAATGTTTATTTAACTGGTTTAGTTCGTGATAAGCAGCGTCGTAAAATGAGTAAATCGCTAGGGAATTCTCCTGATGCTTTAAAACTTATTGAAGATTTTGGAGCAGATGGCGTTCGAGTAGGTTTGTTATTAAGTTCGGCAGCTGGAAATGATTTAATGTTTGACGAAGCACTTTGTCAACAAGGTAAGGCCTTTGGAAATAAAGTGTGGAATGCTTTTAGGCTTATTGATGGTTGGGAGGTCGCTGAAATAGCACAACCTGAATCTTCAAAAATCGCTATTGAATGGTATCAAAGTAAGTTTCAAGAAACACTTGCTGAGCTAGAAGATCATTATAGTAAATACAGATTAAGTGACGCTTTAATGGCAACTTATAAACTCATTTGGAATGATTTCTGTTCTTGGTTGTTAGAAATGGTGAAACCAGCCTACCAACAACCCATAGATAAAGTGAGTTATGATGCGGTTATCTCATTATTAGAAGATAATTTAAAAGTATTACATCCTTTTATGCCATTCTTAACAGAAGAAATTTGGCAATACATTGAAGAAAGAACACCAAATCAAGCGCTTATTGTTGCTACTTGGCCAGAAAGTCAAGGCATTGACAAAACCATAATTGATGCATTTGATTTTGCTTCCGAAGTGGTTTCTGGGGTAAGAACTATACGGAAACAAAAGAATATCGCTTTTAAAGATCCTATTGAAATGCATGTCCTAAATAGTGAAAATACGGATACAAGATTTGATGTTGTAATTGCGAAGCTAGGTAACATTTCTAATTTAACATATACAGATAAAAAAGTGGATGGTGCGTTAACTTTTAGAGTAAAATCTAATGAGTATTTTGTGCCTATGCAAGGCAGTATAGATGTAGAAGCTGAAGTGGCTAAACTAAAGG
>JAGSHF010000098.1 GCA_023954685.1 Flavobacteriaceae bacterium
AATGATTATTCAATAGAAAAAGGAATTTTAAATTTTTCTCAGCACATGGATGCCGGATTAATTGGTATGAGTACTCATGGCAGAAAAGGTATTTCGCACTTTTTAAACGGCAGTATAAGTGAGGATTTAGTCAATCATGCCGAACGCCCAGTAATTACTTTTAAAATTTAATACGTTTCAGCCAACTTATTATACAAAAAAAGTCCCTACTTAATAGTAAGGACTTTAATTTCTGTTGGCCCACTAGGGCTCGAACCTAGACTCTTCTATACCAAAAACAGACGTGTTGCCAGTTACACCATGGGCCAATCTCTAAAAGAGGTGCAAATTTATAACAAAGTTTGATTTGCGCAAACATTTTTTGAAAAAAATAATATGAATGCCTTAACGTTTACTTAAAAATGGTCTCACGTTATAGAATTATTCTTAAATTCGCCACCGGTAACAATTCAGAACTATGACAAATTTCAACTTCAACAAATGGAACACTATTGTAGGTTGGTTCGCTTTTTTTATAGCACTTATAACATATAGCTTAACCGTTGAGCCTACAGTTAGTTTTTGGGATGCTGGCGAGTATATATTGACATCTTCAAAGCTTCAGGTAGGTCATCCACCAGGAGCGCCTTTGTTTCAAATGTTAGGGGCATTTTTCTCTAATTTTACTACAGATCCTTCCCAAATTGGAATGATGCTGAACATGATGAGCGCTGTTTCAAGTGCATTTACCATTTTGTTTATGTTTTGGTCCATCAGTATTCTATTAAGAAAAATAGTTGGTACTCAAGAAAACATAGGTCAAAATCAAGGTATGGCAATTATTGGAGCCGCTTTAGTAGGGAGTTTAGCTTTTTCATTTACCGATTCGTTTTGGTTCAATGCTGTCGAAACCGAAGTATATGCTATGGCAACACTTATCATGTCTGTCATGTTTTATCTAGGCCTCCGTTGGGAACAAGACATGCTTAAACCTCGAGGAAACAAATGGCTCATTTTAATCGCCTTTGTTACTGGTTTATCATTTGGAGTCCATTTTATGGGATTACTTACCATTCCAGCCATTGGGCTTATCTATTTCTTTAAACATTACAAAACCATCACAGTAAAAAACTTCATTATTGCCAACATAACTGTTGTGGCCATTTTGTTGTTTATTTTTAAATTACTTGCTCCTAATATTTTAAGGTTCTTTAGTGCCTTAGAAATCTTTTTTGTGAATAGCATAGGACTTCCATTTAATTCAGGATCGATTATAGCAGGCATCTTATTAATTGCTCTTATCTACGTTGGATTAAAATACACAAAAACAAAAGGTTATGTTCACCTCAATACCGCTGTATTGTGTGTGACCTTTGTTGTTGTTGGTTTTTCTTCTTGGATGATGTTGCCTATTCGTGCAAACGCCAATGTGGTGATTAACGAAAACAAGCCTTCGTCAGCAAGAGAATTATTGGCTTATTATAATTTGGAACAATACCCTAAAACGCATTTATTTTACGGCCCATTGTTTACAGATATGTATTCTGGTTTGGATGAAAACAATCCTTATGTAGACGACAAACCTAAATATGAAAAAGATTTTGAAAAAGGTGAATATGTAATTGTGAACGATTATAAAAATGCGACTCAAAATTTTAATTCAAAACAAGCTTCGATTTTGCCACGAATGTGGAGTGCTGAACATGCCGAAAACTATATGCTCTATACTGGGTATTTGGATTTTAAAATAAAGCCTGAATTTCAAATGCAAAATGAGCTTAGAACCATTGTGGGGGATATGCGCTCTAAAATGGCACAAGGCCAAGTAGATTATGAAGATTATCACGGATTTTTAAGACAGTTCGGACAATATATAGATATAGAAAAGCCCTCTATGGGGGCGAATATTGCTTATTTGTTGGAATACCAACTGGGCTATATGTACTGGCGTTATTTTATGTGGAATTTCACAGGGCGCCAAGATGATATTCAAGGTAAATTCGACTTACATGGTAATTGGATTAGTGGTATTAATATTATTGACGAAGCGCATCTTGATATGCCTCAAAAAGACTTACCTAGTGATGTTTTAAACAACAAAGCTAGAAATACCTATTATTTCCTTCCATTAATTTTAGGCCTCATAGGTCTATTCTATTTATTTAATACTGACAAAAAACTATTCTGGACAATGCTGGTATTCTTCCTCTTTACAGGAATAGCCATTCAAGTTTATACTAACGTAAGACCTTTTGAACCACGTGAGCGGGATTACTCGGTTGTAGGTTCATTTTATGTTTTTGCCATGTGGATTGGTTTTGGAGCTTACGCTATTTATGACATGCTTAGTAAATATAGCAAACACAAGCTACTAGCTCCTGCAATTACGGTCACTTGTTTAGCCTTAGTTCCTGGGGTTTTAGTAGCTAACAATTGGGACGACCATGACCGCTCTGGGCGCGAAACAGCTCATGCCATGGCTGTGAAATATCTGGAATCTTGTGAGCCAAACGCCATATTATTTACTATTGGGGATAATGATTCATTCCCGCTTTGGTATGCTCAAGAAATTGAAGGAATCCGAACGGACGTTCGCGTCGTGAACACTAGTTTGTTTCAAACCGATTGGTATATTGATCAAATGAAGCGAAAAGCTTATGAGAGTGATCCTATTCCATCCCAACTTACCCACAATAAATATAAGTATGGAACCCGTGATTATATCATAAAAGATGTAAGAACACAAGATACCGTAGACATTAAAGAGTTTATGAATTTCATCACCAGTGATGATCCAAGAACCAAATATAAGCATGTATTACAGCAAGAAGGCTACGATTTAAGTCGTGTACGTTCGCAAGAACTCAATGGTAATTATTTACCAACCGAGAACGTTCGTATTCCAGTAGACAAAGCTTCGGTACTTAAAAATGGTATAGTAGCGCAAAAAGATACAGATAAAATTGTGCCATATATTGATATAAAAATTACGGGGAACGCCCTATATAAAAACCGATTAGCAATGCTTGACATTGTTGCTAATAATAATTGGGAACGTCCTATTTATTTTTCAGGAGGCGCCTTTGGAGATGATGATTATATCTGGATGAAGGATTACTTACAGTTGGATGGATTATGTTACAAATTGGTACCTATTAGAACAGCTGTAGATCGTGCGAATCCCTTTGACATGGGGCGTGTAGATTCTGAAAAAATGTACAATCTTATCAAAAACTGGGAATGGGGCAATAGTGGTAGTGATGACATTTACCACGATGTAGAATCCAGAAAAAATGGTATTACCTATAGAGGCAATTTAGCAAGGTTAGTTGAAGCATTAATCAATGAAGACCAACCTGAAAAAGCCGAAGAAATTGCAGACTTGGCCATGGAAAAAATGCCTGTTGATGTTTTTGGATACTACACTTTATTAGAGCCATACATCAGTGCTTATTACGAAGTTAAAGCAGAAGAAAAAGGGCGTCAATTGTTTAAGGATGTTTCTAAAAAATATCAAGAAACACTAACCTATTACAGCACATTGAGCATTGATAAACAACGGAATCTTTTTGAAGAAATCTACACAGATATTGAGCGTTATCGAGGCCTTATTGACGTTATCATTGTTTATGACAATCAAGAATTTGCTGAAGCAGAAATGCAACGTTTCAATAACTACTTGAAATTATTTAGTCACTTTATGGGTGAAGAGGCATATCAAGAACCAGAAAAAACAGAATTAGATTTACCTGTAGAACAAGATTCTATTAATATTGTTCCAGAAGAAAATTAAGGGAGCATGTTTACACCGGTAAAAACACCCGAACTTGTAAAGCGCATGTTTCCAAATTTAATTTGGGATCTGCCTTCACGAGAAAAGGTGATTTATCTTACTTTTGATGATGGCCCAACACCTGAAATCACCAATTGGACTTTAGAAGTTTTGAAACGCTACAATGCAAAAGCGACTTTTTTTTGCATTGGCAAAAACATAGAAGCTCATCCCGAGATTTTTCAAAACATTATGAATCAGGGACATGCTATAGGGAATCATACCTACAATCATGTAAAAGGATGGAAAACCAAGACTAAAGATTACCTAGAAAATGTGAATAAGTGTCAAGATATTATGAATTCACATGCCCAGAACTCAGAATTCAAAATTCAGAATATATTTAGACCGCCTTACGGTCAACTTAGACCTAAACAAGCTAAAGCTCTTTCTGCATTGGGATATAATCTTATCATGTGGAGTGTGCTTTCAATTGATTGGGACAACAATGTTAACATGGAGCAATGTCTAAAAAACGTTATTGACAACACCAAATCAGGACATGTTATTGTATTTCATGACAGCATTAAAGCTTCAAGAAACATGAAATACGCGCTTCCAAAAATGTTAGAATATTTTAATGAAAAAGGATTCGTTTTTAAACGTATTCCTGAATTAAACCAATAAGCGTATTGGCATCTTGTTGCCCACTATGGCGCCATTTCATTTCGCCTTCCTTATAAATAATAAGTGTTGGCAATCCTTTAATACGAAGTGCTTCAGCTAAATCTTTGTTTTTATCAACATCAATTTTAATCACCTTTGCTTTATCTCCTAATGCGGCAGCAACATCACGCAAAACTGCATGCATCGCTGTAGACTCATCATTCCATTCTGTAAAAAAGTCTAACAAAACTGGAATATTTACATCAATCAGTTCCCCAAATTTTGACATATACTTTATGTTTTAAGTCAGATGTATACTACAAACCTACACATTTTTTTTGTTTTAAGCTATTTCCTTAAAAACTAAGCTCTTTGCATACCCATTCTTAATGATAAATATAACCATTTTCAATGTAACTACAACGCACACATTACATTATAAATTTAACTAAGCTTTCTTTAATTCAATAACAGTAATTTCTGGCCAAATTCCGATCCGGCCAGGGTAAGCCAAAACACCAAATCCTCTATTTACATTAATATACTGTTGCTTCTTCTCATAGATTCCCGCCCAATACTTATAACGCCATTTTACAGGACTCCATTTTATCCATCCTGGAATTTCAATCCCAAATTGCATACCATGAGTATGTCCGCTTAAAGTTAAGTGGTAATGGTAATCATCATCAATGACTTGATGCTCCCAATGTGATGGATCATGGCTCATTAAAATTTTAAAATCATTTTCATCAACATGTTCCGCCGCTTTCTTCAAATCGCCTTTTTGCTTAAATCCTTTTCCCCAATTTTCGACCCCAACAAGCGCAATTCGGTGTCCGTCTTTTTCAATAAATCGACTCTCATTCCGCAGTAGATCAAATCCCATTTCTTTTTGGATCTCTTCTAACTCTATTAAATTATTAGCCTTTGCTTCTTTAGATTCCCATTGCACATAATCGCCATAATCATGATTCCCCAAAATAGAATAAAGACCATCTTTGGCATCCAGTTTTGAAAACGCACTTTTCCATGGTAACATTTCCGAAGCTGTATTGTTTACCATATCTCCTGTAAACAAAATAGCATCCGATTTTTGCTCGTTAATCAAATCAACTGCATATTTTATTTTCTCCTTATTATCAAAACTTCCACTATGAATATCACTAATCTGAGTAATGCGATACCCATCAAAGGCATCCGGTAAGTCCTTAAAATTTAACGTGTACTTTAAAACTTTAAAATTATATCTCCCTATGTACATCCCATACAAAAAAGATATAAACGGAATGGCAGCTAAACCCAAAGTGAGTTGACTTACAAATGCGCGTCGTGCAGGCATGTAAGACATGTTACTTTCTCTGCCTTCTACAAAATAACGGTATGCCGCCTGTGGCACTCTTAAAACATCTTCCCCAAACATGACCATCATTACCACAATTTTTGGAATGTATAACGTTAGAAACAACCCAATAGCAAGATTCATCTTTATGTTTAAACCTACATTCTTATCTACCGTCGTTATTTGATAAATTAGGTTCCCAATTACAACCATAGAAATAAGCACATAACATATATACATCCAGCTTTGTTTGGTAATCGTTTTTACAGCCTGAAAAGCATAAAAGTCAATAATTCCAAAAATAAGGATGAAAATAATCCAACGTATCATAGCATAGTTTTGCTCAAATATAGTTGATTTAGATACCACCCTACTTCAACTCATTTTTAATTTAACGATACCTTAAGATTTATTATCTTTCAGCTTCATTTTTAAAACCAACAAATGAAGTATTTTTTTATGTATCTGTATTTTCTTGTTTGCATTTTAAGCTGTCAAGAAAAAATAAATAATTCTGCCGCACAAAAAGACCAACCCTTAATCTCATATGTTAATCCATTTATTGGAACAGGAGGTCATGGGCATACTTATCCTGGAGCAACTATGCCATTTGGAATGATGCAGCTATCCCCTGATACAAGACTTGATGGTTGGGATGGATGCTCTGGTTATCATTATAGCGACTCTTACATTTATGGCTTTTCGCATACACATTTAAGTGGCACTGGCGTTTCTGATTATGGTGATATTCTTTTAATGCCAACCAATGAAGTGAATTTTAATAATGGTGCTAATGGTAAAAAAGGATACAGAGCGCATTTTTCTCATGACAATGAAATTGCCGAGCCTGGTTATTATAGTGTGCATTTGGATTCTACTGATATTGATGTTGAATTGACAGTTTCAAAACGCAGTGGTATACATAATTATAAATTTAAAAAAGGTGCTAAGCAAATAGTAATTCTGGATTTAGAGCATCGAGATGAAGTTCTAGATTCAAAAGTGAACGTATACTCTAATACTGAAATTGGTGGTCATCGTCATTCTAAAGCTTGGGCAACAGATCAAATGTTATTTTACAACATTCAGTTTTCAAGAGCTTTTAAAAATATGACTTTTTTAGATGATATTGGAGAAGGCAAAAAAGTAAAAGCAGCATTTGAATTTGATTCTTCAGAGAGTGAATCCTTAGACATCAAAATAGGAATTTCACCTGTGGATGAAAATGGAGCGAAAAACAATTTAAAAGAAGAAATTGGCAATAAAACCTTTGAACAAATTAAAACCGAAGCTCAAAATACTTGGGAAACTCAACTCGAAAAAATAGTTGTTGAAAGCGACAATAATGATTATAAAATCAATTTTTATTCAGCAATGTATCATGTTAGCATTGCCCCTAACATTTATCAAGATACTGACGGTCGATATCGCGGGGTAGATTTAAAAATTCATGAAAACAAAAACTTTGATTATTACACAGTTTTTTCTCTTTGGGACACTTATCGCGCGGCACATCCACTTTACACCATTATTGAACAAGACAGAACAAATGATTTTGTCAATACCTTCCTAGCTAAGTATGATGAAGGTGGCATCATGCCTATTTGGGATTTATCAGGTTGTTATACTGGCTGTATGATTGGTTATCATGCTGTTCCTGTTATTGCGGATGCCTACCTTAAAGGTTTGCGAGATTATGATGTTGACAAAGCTTTTGAAGCCATGAAACATTCAGCAAATCAAGATAAATTAGGCTTAGAGTCCTATAAATCTTTGGGCTATATCCCGGTGGAATTTGAAAGTGAATCGGTCTCTAAAACCTTAGAATATGCCTATGATGATTGGACGATTGCACAAATGGCCAAAGATTTAGGAAAAATGGATGATTATAAAACATTTTCTGAACGTGCACAGCACTATAAAAACATCTTTGACCCTGAATCACAGTTTATGAGAGGTCGTTTCCGCAATACATGGTTCGCTCCTTTTGATCCTTATGAAGTTAACTTTAATTACACTGAAGCCAATTCTTGGCAGTACAGTTTTTATGTTCCACAAGATATTTCTGGATTTATAGAATTGCTTGGCGGCAAAGATAAATTAGAAGAAAATTTAGATGAATTATTTGTTGCTGAGGCAGAAACATCCGGGCGAGACCAGGCCGATATAACAGGACTCATTGGTCAATATGCACATGGTAATGAGCCCAGTCATCACATGGCATATTTGTATAACTTCGTAAACAAACCACATAAAACTCAAGAAAAAATACATCAAATTCTTACTGAATTATATCAAAATGCACCAGATGGGATATCAGGAAATGAAGATTGCGGTCAAATGAGTGCCTGGTATATTTTAAGTTCTATGGGGTTCTATTCGGTAACGCCTGCATCTAACGAATATATTATTGGAAACCCCTTGTTTCCAAAAGCCACTATTAATTTAGAGAATGGTAAACAATTTACAATTATCGCCAATGGTATAAGTGATACCAATACGTACATTAAAGATGTCTCTTTAAACGGAAAACCTCTTAACCGAACTTTTATTTATCATAATGAAGTAGTTGATGGTGGTAGCATAACATTTGAAATGACCGATAAGCCTTCCGATTGGGGAAGTCGTGAGGGGCAAGAGCCAAAAACTGAAATCAAAGATCATATTATTATTCCAGCCCCTTTTATTGCTAAAGGCAATGTTGCTTTTAAAGGTGAAACTGAAGTAGTATTAGAAAATGTAGATAAAACAGCCATTATTTTTTACAAGTTGGGTGAATCAGAATATCAAACCTATGAGCGCCCATTTACCATTTCTGAACCAATTTCACTTACGGTATATTCTAAAAAAGAGCATAGTAAAAGTGCAACCATAACTACTAAATTTTATAAAATAGATCCTAACCTCAGCATCAAGTTGGAGACTGAATATGCCAATCAATATAATGCTGGTGGGAATGATGCTTTAATAGATGGTATTATTGGAGCTAGAGATTTTAGAACCGGGACTTGGCAAGGATATTTCGATTCTGATGTTATTGCAAGTGTTGATTTAGGTAGCGAGAAACCTATTAAATCCATTGTCGTTAATTTCTTAAAAGATCAGCGTTCATGGATTTTTTATCCCACTGAAGTAGAATGCTTAGCATCCAAAGATGGTGTGAATTTCATATCTGTTGGCAACTTCAAATTTCCTGAAATAACGCCTTCTGAAGATGTTGAAATTCAAAATGTAGCATTCGAACAAACATTGGCATCACACCGTTATATAAAAATCATTGCTAAGAAATTAGGGGTTTTACCTGAGTGGCATTTAGGCTATGAACACGATGGCAGAAGTTGGCTTTTTGTAGACGAAATAACGATAAAATAAATGTCAATCTGGGGAGTGAAATGGCATGAAAATCTTTTAAGTTAATATTAAAAACCGTTTGCTAGGGCCTAAGAGTCTCGCAATGACAATATCAAAAATATATGAACCAACAAAAGTCCTATCGCTCATCGTTTATTTTACTAACCATCTTATTCTTCCTTTGGGGATTTATTACGGTATTGGTCGACTCACTAATTCCGCGATTAAGAGAGTTGTTTACGCTCACTTACTTTCAAGCAGGCTTAGTACAATTTGCGTTTTTTGGAGCCTATTTTTTACTTTCCATTCCTGCGAGCTATATTCTTTCTAAAATCGGGTACAAAAAGGGAATTATTCTAGGTTTATTAACCATGGCCACCGGTTGTTTACTCTTTTATCCCGCTGCTTCTTATCGTGTTTTTGGAGTGTTTATGCTTGCTTATTTTATTCTAGCTGGAGGGATGACAATTTTACAAGTTGCCGCAAATCCATTCGTAGCAGTCTTAGGTTCGGAAGAAGGAGCATCAAGTAGGCTCAATTTATCGCAGGCTTTCAATTCTTTAGGAACAGCTATTGCTCCAGCCGTTGGTGCTTTGTTTATATTAAGTGACACCATTAAAACAAAAGATGAAATAGCCGCTCTGGCAAAAAATGCAAAGGACACATACTTAGCTTCTGAGGCCGCTGCGGTACAAATGCCATTTCTAGGTCTGGCTTTATTTATTGGATTGATTGCAGTGATATTTCTATTCGCAAAACTACCAAAAATGATGAATGAAACTTCAACAGGAACATACGCTGAAGCTATTAAAAACAAAAATCTAATGTTAGGGGTATTAGGAATTTTCTTTTATGTTGGTGCCGAAGTAGCTATTGGGAGTTACCTGGTAAACTACTTTTTAGATATGAATTTGGTAGGTGTTATAAAAGAAACTGGATTCATGAAATCTTTTGCTGAAGGGGTTCTTAATTCGGGACTAACAGATAATGATAACAAAGCCATAGTTGGTGTATTCGTGACTTTTTATTGGTCGGGTGCAATGATAGGACGTTTTGTAGGCTCCTATTTAACTCGAATTATGAAACCTGGAAAAGTGCTCGGCATATTTGCCAGTGTTGCCATTTTACTAATTCTCATTTCAATAAGTACAACAGGTTTAGTGAGCATGTGGAGTATTTTGGCTGTTGGTTTGTTCAACTCCATTATGTTTCCAACGATATTTACCATATCAATTGATGGCATAGGCGATTTAAAACCTAAGGGTTCTGGCTTGCTATGTATGGCTATAGTTGGTGGCGCATTTATTCCACCATTATATGGCTATTTAACCGATCACATAGGATTTAAAACTGCATTGTTTTTTATCATAATCTGTTATGGATACATCTTATGGTTTGGTTATAGAAACTCAAAAAAAGCAATCATCACAAATTAATTAATTATGAAAAGAAGAAACTTTATAAAAAACGCATCCTTATCAGGTGTAGGTATAGCGGTAGGCAGTGCCTTAGTAAGCTGTAAAGAGGACGCTGTGCAAAAACAAGAAACAAGTGCACCTGTCGTCATAGGCTCAATTCCATTAGTAATTGCAACTTGGGACGTGAAAAATGCTACAGCTAAGGCTATGGAGGTTCTTAATGCTGGGGGGAACGCGTTGGATGCTGTAGAGCAAGGTTGTCGGGTGGAAGAAGCAAATGCTGAAGGACAATCTGTTGGAAAAGGGGGATTGCCTGATCGAGAAGGTCATGTCACATTAGATGCGTGCATTATGGACAAACACGGCAATTGTGGTTCTGTAGTGTATTTAAAAGACATCACGCATGCAGTTTCCGTAGCTCGTAAAGTCATGGAAGACACGCCTCACGTGATGCTGGCTGGTGAAGGTGCAAAACAATTTGCCGTATCTCAAGGTTTTACACCCGAGGATTTATTAACTGAGGCTTCAAAGGAAGCTTGGGAAAAATGGAAAATAGAAGCTGAATACAAGCCTATTATCAATATTGAAAATCACGATACTATCGGGATGCTAGCAATAGATAAAAATGGTGACATCTCTGGTGCCTGTACTACCAGTGGTTTAGCATACAAAATGGCTGGACGTGTTGGAGATTCACCTATTATTGGTTCTGGATTGTTCGTAGATAATGAAATAGGAGCTTGCGTTGCTACTGGTTTAGGGGAAGAAGTTGTTAAGACAGTTGGCAGCTTTTTAGTGGTAGAATTAATGCGTCAAGGAAAATCACCACAAGAAGCCTGCGAAGAAGCAATTGGTAGAATTGTAAACAAACCTAATAGTGATTTTAAAAACTTTCAAGTGGGCTATATTGCGGTGAATAAAAAAGGAGAAACTGGGGACTATGCTATTCATCAACATTTTAGCATGACTAAATACCAAGATGGAAAGAATGTCAACATACAATCTGATTTTTTCAATAAAAACGGATAACCCTAATTTTAAGAATTTACCTACAAGTTTGAATTCAATTATATTAGATGAA
>JAGSHF010000211.1 GCA_023954685.1 Flavobacteriaceae bacterium
ATTCACTTGCATACTCATGATACCTCATCGCTACAAACAGCAACTTATTTAAAAGCTATTGAAGCCGGTGTAGATGTTGTAGATGTTGCCCTTGGTGGATTATCTGGATTAACCTCACAACCTAATTTTAATGGCATTGTTGAGATGATGAAGCATCATGAACGTGCTCATGATTTTGATATGAATACTTTAAATCAATTTTCCAATTTCTGGGAAGATACACGTGAAATGTATTATCCTTTTGAATCTGGATTAAAAGCTGGAACAGCAGAAATTTTTCAACATGAAATCCCTGGTGGTCAATATTCTAACTTACGTCCTCAAGCCACAGCACTAGGCTTAGGAGATCGTTTTGATGATGTCAAAAAAATGTATGAGCAGGTAAACATGATGTTTGGTAACTTAATAAAAGTAACCCCGAGTTCAAAAGTGGTTGGAGATATGGCCATTTTTATGGTAACTAATGGGTTAACCCCCGAAGATGTAATGGAACGTGGTGAAAGCATTTCGTTTCCAGAATCCGTAATCAATTTCTTTAAAGGAGATCTAGGACAACCGGTTGGAGGATTTCCTAAAAAACTTCAAAAAATTATACTTAAAAACAAAAAAGCATATACTGACAGGCCGAATGCACATTTACAACCAATTGATTTCACTACTGAATATGCCACTTTCAAAAATAAATTTCAAAAAGGATTTACGAGAGCCATAGAAGAGGAAGATTTCCTGTCTTACACCTTATACCCAAAAGTATTTGAGCAAGCCCATTCAAACTATAAAAAATATGGAAACCTGGCACTAATACCGACAAAGAATTTCTTTTATGGAATGAAACCAGGTGAAGAAACATTAATAGAATTAGAGGTAGGAAAAACTATTATTGTCAAATTGCTATCAATTAGTGTCCCAAATGACGAAGGAAAACGAACTGTATTTTTTAAAGTCAACGGCGAAAATAGATTTGTTGATATTCTAGATACATCTTTAAACATCAAAATTGAGGAAAACACGAAAATAGATTTGTCAGACGCAAATCAAATTGGTGCGCCATTGCAAGGTTTACTATACAAAGTCATGGTAAGCAAAGGGCAAATCGTTAAAGAAAACGATGCTTTATTTGTTATTGAAGCCATGAAAATGGAAACTACGGTAACCGCTTCAAAGCCCGGAAAAATAAAATTCTTAGCTTTAAAAGAGGGAAGCATGGTAAAGCAAGATGACCTTGTTATGACTATAGCATAATCCATATTAGGCCTGCAATAATTGGCTACCACAAAAAAAACAAGTAATTTTAAAACGATTAAAACTATTTAGAAAATGAAAAAAATATTATCCATGATATTGTTAGCAGCAGTAGTAATATCTGCTGTCTATTTAGTATTTGTTTATTTTGTGCCTTATAGTGAAGGAACACGTACAGGAGAGTTAATTAAGTACAGCAAAAAAGGTGTGATTTTTAAAACTTGGGAAGGCGAAATCAGTCAGGGTATTAGTGGTGCAGAAATATTTACGTTTTCTGTGAGAAATAAAGACGTTATCGAAAACCTTAAAAACTTAGAAGGCTACTATGTTAAACTAGAATACAAAGAACTTTACAATTCGTTCTTTTATTGGGGAGACACCAAATATTTTATAACTGGAGCCGAAAAAGCTGAATCTCCACATTTAAATCGAAAAAAATAAAAGGGTTTTCTAATATTTAAGCCTATACCCAATCAATTTTTGAAATAAATTGATATCCAAAATACCATAATACACAAGCTTATCATGAGTTCGGTTAAAAGACTAGCGAAGAGGAATGCCATAAAATAGAAAAAAGAGGCCAATAGCATCTTAAATAGAATTGAAGAAGCACTAAATCAATAGATCATATTTGCAGCAATTTGAACAGCCATTGCCTACCTTTACAATCTTTACTAGATTATCAAAAAACACCACCACAATATGTCCTTTAAAGACTTACAACTCAATAAACCGCTTTTACGAGCCATTGCCGAATCTGGTTATGAGGAACCTACATTAGTTCAGGAGAACACCATTCCTTTCGTTTTAGATAAAAAAGATGTGATTACCTCAGCACAAACTGGAACTGGAAAAACAGCTGCTTTTGCCTTACCTATTTTGCAAATGCTTTTTGATTATCAAGATGCACCTAAAAAAGGAAAAAAAATAAAAGCACTGGTTGTCAGTCCAACTCGAGAATTAGCTGTACAAATTGCTGCAAATTTTAAAACTTATGGCAAGTACACCAATTTAAAATCAGCAGTTGTATTTGGTGGCACTTCCATAGAACCACAAAAAGACATTCTTAAAAAAGGCGTAGATATATTAATAGCTACACCTGGCCGACTTTTAGACCTTCATAAACAAGATTTAATTCATCTTGATTTTATTGACATATTCGTATTAGACGAAGCCGACTTAATGTTGGATATGGGTTTTATAGATGATGTTAAAAAAATTGAACGCCTTTGCCCAGAAACAAAACAAACCTTATTATTTTCGGCGACCATTCCTTATAAAGTAGAGCAGTTAGCCAATACCATTTTAAATGATCCTGAGCGTATTGAAGTAGCACCTAACGCCTCAACCTCTAAAAATGTAAATCAGGCTTTATATTATGTGCCAAAAAAGAATAAAATAGAACTGTGTTTACATCTATTGCGAAATACCATAAAAGGGAGTATCATTATTTTTAGGCGGACAAAATTTGGTGTTGACAAATTAGAAAAAACACTGCTAAACAATGGCTATTTAGTAGATAGTATTCATGGTGACAAAACACAAAGTGAAAGACAAAAAGCGTTAGTTGATTTTAAACGTAAGAAGGTAAATATATTGGTAGCTACAGATGTTGCCGCAAGAGGTATAGATATAGACAACCTAGATGCCGTGATTAATTTTGATATGCCAAATGTACCCGAAACTTTTGTTCATCGTATAGGAAGGACGGCACGTGCAGGAAACAAAGGTGCTGCCTATTCTTTTTGTTCTGCAGATGAAAAGCGTTATGTTAAAAGTATACAACAGCTTATCAATTTACAATTGGATGTTATTGATGATCACCCTTACCCTTTAGATCCTAAAGCTAAGGCGATTGTTCACAAATCAAAAACACCAAAAAGCAAACACAAAAAAGGTCGAAAAAGCGAAGCTTCTAAAAAGAAAAAAAAGCGTTGGTATTGATTGTGTAGAATATTGTTTATTTTTAGATGGATTGAAATCATCCAGCTATGAGGCTTTTATATTCCAAAATCACCTTATTACTTCTCTTTATGGGGTTTGCTTCTTGTACATCAAACAACACTGAGGTAAAGCCTGAAATAAAAGCAACCAAACATGTGATTCTTATAGGTTCCGATGGTTTTGGGGCTTATGCTTTTAATAAAAAATCCAAACTACCGCACTTAAGAAAATTAATGAGTGAAGGTAGCTACACTCTAAAGGCAAGAGCAGTTTTGCCATCATCGAGCGCCGTAAATTGGGCTTCAATGATTATGGGATCCGGTCCAGAACTTCATGGGTATACAGAATGGGGAAGCAAAACACCTGAGTTACCTTCAAGATTTATTGGCACAGATAGTATTTACCCGAGCATCTTTAGTCTTATAGATACACAAATGCCAACCGCTAAAAAAGGCGTAGCTTACACTTGGGAAGGTATTGGCTATTTGTTTGAAAAAAGCTTAGTAGATTTTAATTATAACGGAAAATCAGATGCTGAAACCTTAGAAAAGGTATTAAGCTTTATAACCACAGAAAAGCCTGTATTTACCTTTATTCATTTTGATGAGCCAGATATAACAGGACATGATATAGGTCATGATACATCAGAGTATTATACTGCCATTGAAAAAGTAGATTCTTTAGTAGGTATTATTATAGCCTCATTGAAGCACGAAAACATGCTAGAGGATTCTGTTATTATATTTTCTTCAGATCATGGTGGGCTTGAAAAAGGTCATGGCGGTAAAACATTATTAGAAGTAGAAATACCCTGGATTATTTATGGACACAACATTCCTGCAAATGGCCAGCTTGATAAAAGTATTGTGACCTATGATACCGCAGCAACTATCGCACATATATTAAACTTAGAGATTCCAGGTTTTTGGAGAGGAAAAACAGCTATTGATTTGAACAATAAGCTGCAAACATTAAACAATGATTAAATTCTTTCAAAGAATACGTTGAGACAGCTATAAATTAATTAAATACATCGCTATGAAAAAAACAATAGTATTATCAATCTTAAGTTTCGCATTTTCAATACATATGGAAGCGCAATCTTCCGCTGAAAAACACATTAGCAAAGTACAATCATTAGACACCACACTCTCAACACTTTATGGTGTAATTTCTGGCGAAAAAGGTCAAGAAAGAGATTGGGAACTTTTTAAGTATTTGTTTCATCCTGAAGCCAAATTAATACCTACTGGGAAAAATAAAGAAGGTTTACACACATCACGTTATATGACTCCTGATGATTATATTGCTTCTTCTGGTAAATGGCTTGTAGAGAATGGTTTTTTTGAAAAAGAAATTCATAGATCTGTAAATACATTTGGTAATATTACGCAAGTATTTAGCACCTATGAATCTTTTAAAAGTGAATCTGATGCCGCTCCTTTTATGAGAGGCATTAATAGTATTCAATTACTAAATGACGGTAAAAGATGGTGGGTTATAAACATCTACTGGATGCAAGAATCTGAAAACAATCCTATTCCCGTGGCGTATTTACCAAAGAATTAAAACATATATCAATCATTATAAAAAATAAACCTTGAAAATTATCTCTACCAATATCGCCAAACCTCAATTTGTAACCATTAATGGTCAACGACAGCAAACAGGCATTTTTAAAAAACCAACAAACCAACCTATTTACTTAGATAAAGAAGAAGTAAAAGGAGATGAGATTTCAAACCGACAAGTACATGGTGGTGAGTTTAAAGCCTGTTATTTGTTTTCGGCAGATCACTATCCTCATTGGAAAAACCTATATCCACAATTAAACTGGGATTATGGTATGCTTGGTGAAAACCTTACTGTTGAAGGATTAGATGAAACTCAACTGCATGTTGGTGACATCTATAAAATTGGAAATGCTCTCATACAAG
>JAGSHF010000003.1 GCA_023954685.1 Flavobacteriaceae bacterium
ACAAAAAACTTTGAAACGGTTGTGCATGAGCATCGTATGTATTCTTTGGATAATTCATATTCTAAAGACGATTTATTGGATTGGGAAGCTCGCATAAAAAAAATGATAGATGGCGAAATACGCTATACCTGTGAGTTAAAATATGATGGCGCTTCTATTAGTTTGACTTATGACGATGGACTTTTATTAAAAGCTGTAACCAGAGGGGATGGTACTCAAGGAGATAATGTGACTGCAAATATTAAAACCATCAAATCTGTACCATTAAAATTGCGTGGCGAGTACCCACAAAGGTTTGATATTCGTGGTGAAATTGTTTTACCCTTTGAAGGGTTTAACAAAATGAATGAAGCTCGAATTGAAATAGGAGAAGAACCTTATAGAAACCCAAGAAATACGGCATCAGGCAGTTTGAAGTTACAAGATAGTGCAGAGGTTGCCAAAAGACCATTAGAATGTTTGTTATATAATATTACCGGAACAAATTTGGGTATTGAAACTCAAATTGAAAGCTTGAACAGCGCAAGGAGTATGGGGTTTAAAGTGCCAGATGCCGCTAGATTGGTTAACTCTATAGATGAAGTATTAAAGTTTATTGACTATTGGGATGTTCATCGTCATGATTTGCCATATGAAACAGATGGAGTTGTGATTAAAGTAAATAATTTGCAGCAACAAGAAGAACTAGGTTATACAGCTAAAGCACCACGTTGGGCTATGGCTTATAAGTTTAAAGCGGAACAAGTATCAACACGTTTAAACGAAATCACTTATCAAGTTGGTCGGACTGGAGCAATTACTCCAGTTGCAAATTTAGAGCCAGTAGAATTGGCAGGTACCACAGTAAAACGAGCATCTTTGCACAATGCCGATCAAATTGAAAAGTTAGATATTAGAGTTGGTGATATTGTATTTGTTGAAAAAGGAGGTGAGATCATTCCTAAAATTATAGCAGTAGATACTGCTAAACGTTCGGAAATTTCGATTCCTACAGAGTATATTACTAATTGCCCAGAATGTGATACGGAATTGGTTAGACAAGTAGGTGAAGCACAGCATTATTGTCCTAATTACAACGGATGTAAAACGCAAATCATTGGTAGGATTCAACATTTCATATCTAGAAAAGCAATGGATATTGAAGGGTTAGGAGGTGAAACTGTAGCGTTATTGGTGAATGCAGGTTTGATTTCTAATTATTCTGATTTGTATAAATTGAGTATAGAACAAGTGCTTCCTTTGGAACGTATGGCCCAAAAAAGTGCTGAAAACTTAATAAATGGTATTGTAAATTCTAAACAAATTCCTTTTGAGCGTGTTTTGTATGGTATAGGCATACGGTATGTAGGTGAAACTGTTGCTAAGAAACTGGTAAAGCATTATAAGAATATTGATGTATTGGCTCAAGCAACGCTTATTGATCTTATCACGGTGGATGAAATTGGAAAAAGAATTGCTGAAAGTGTGGTTGATTTTTTTAACCTGGAAAAAAATAGAGATATTATTTCCAAATTAAAGACTTTCGGTGTACAATTGACTTTATCAGAAGAAATTCTTGCAAATCAAACAGATAAACTCAAGGGCAAAATTTTTGTGGTTTCAGGTGTGTTTAAAACAGTTTCAAGGAATGATCTTAAAAAGCTTATTGAAGATAACGGTGGAAAAGTAGCATCTTCAATATCATCAAAGACCAGTTATTTAGTTGCAGGAGATAAAATGGGACCAAGTAAGCTGACAAAGGCAGAATCCATTGGGACATTGATTATTTCAGAGCATGAGTTTATGAACTTAATTAATTAGAATCAGTCTAATTAGTGCATTTCATCGATAAAATAATGGAATTTGTCGATAAATCGTAAAATTCTTTTATATTTGTCTTTCAACTATTACTACAATTAATGCAAAAAAACAGGATGATAACGGGTGTGATTATTGCCCTTACAGTGAGCTTTATAGGCTTTCAAATATTCCAGCAAGATATTGTTGCTGGTATTTTGAGGGCATGTATCTTGCCATTGGTTACTGTTTTATATTGTTTAAGTGGTAAACCTAAAAGTGGTTATTTCTTCAGCTTTTTAGTGCTTTATGCAATTTCCGAATTTTTAGGTATTTTCACCTATTTTGCATACTACTCGGTTACTATTGATAATATTTTGTTTTATGTTGGAAACATCTGTTATATCATGGCCTATGTATGCTTGATTTTAGAAATATTTAAATCTATTAATTTAAAGAGCGTATTTAAACGTTTTCCTGTACACGTAATAATTTTATTGATTTTAGATATCTATAGCGTGTATTTAGTTTCTGAAATTTCTGTAAATAGTGATTATTTAAATGGCGCTTTGGATTATACGATAGAAATAGTCTATAATACTGTTGTCATGTTATTACTTACATTGTCATTACTTAATTATATAAGTAGAGATTCTAAAAAGGCAATGAATTTACTTTTAGGGTCGCTATGTATTGTTTTCTCAGAAGTGATTCAAGTCGCTTATTTCTATGTTTCAGATAAGAATATATTACATGTTACATATGCTGTACTTCTTATTTTTGCATTCTGCTTTTATTATATTCAATCCGGTATGACTTATTCTAGGCATGAGGTTTACGACGCTAATCCGATAGAAAATTAGAATTAAAATCGACTACCAATAACGGGTATGTCTTTCCTATATATATACAAAATCATTAGTGTTAAAAAGAATGTTATTAGTGCTGTGTAAAATAAAGTACCATTATCATTATTAACAACGATACCTAATGAAGTAAGGTGCATCATAATTGCACCACCAAGTAATCCGAGTGTTAGAATAGCACCCATCCAGATTGTTTTTGGGATTAAAAGTAAAAGACCAGAAATCAACTCTAGAACACCTATACCAATCCTTCCATAAGGCTCCAGCCCAACAGTTTTAAAAATGTAAACACTATCTGGATGAGCCGTGAATTTAAATCTCAGAGTTTGAATAAGAATAACGGCAACAATAATCCTTAAGAGTAACGGGAAATATTTTTTCATGATAAGTCTGTATTTTTTATAATTAGACGCTACTAATCATAATACTTACATGTTTAAAAATTCATCTTATCATTATACAATTATAGAAGCGCCGTCTGCAGATTTGTTTTTATTACTATCGAAATAGAAATCTACTTGGCCTAAATACAGACCGTAACAGCCAACTTGATTCACAAGAACGTTTTTGTCATCACTATTTTTTTCTATAGTTGGTTTAGGCAAAAACGTGTGGGTATGACCTCCAATAATTAAATCAATATCTTTCGTTGCTCTTGCTAGGGTTAGATCACTAGCTTTTTGGTCATTGTTTTTATAGTTATACCCTAAGTGGGATAAGCATATTATAAGATCACATTTCTCGTCATCCTTTAAAATACGTGCCATGTCTTGGGAAATTTCAATAGGATTTAGGTATTTGGTTTCTTTAAATTGACTTGCTAAAACTAAACCATTAAGCTCAATTCCTAATCCAAAAACCCCAATCTTTATACCATCCTTTACGAATGTTTTATAAGGTTTAACATGAGTGTCAAGAACCGTATTGGAAAAATCATAATTGGCGGAGATAAAATCAAATTTAGCATGCGGTAATTGTGCATATAAACCTTCTATACCATTATCAAAATCATGATTTCCAATGGTTGCACAATCATACTTAAGCATGCTCATTAACTTAAATTCTAATTCACCGCCATAATAATTAAAATAAGGGGTGCCTTGAAAAATATCACCTGCATCAAATAATAAGGTGTTCGGATTATTTTTTCTAATAGACTCAACTAGACTCGCACGTCTTGCAACCCCACCTTTATTAGCATTTCGGCCATCATCAGGTCCAAAAGGATCAATGTGACTATGCACGTCATTAGTATGTAAAATGGTAATTTTTTTTGTTTTTGAACTAAACGATTGTAAGCCTAAACTACCTAAAGTAACTAAGGCTGTTGATGCCGCCGTTTGTTGTATAAATGCTCTTCTCTTCATAATGGCTTAGTTACGGGTGAAACGGTTATCAATTACTGGGTTTAAAGTGTCTTTTTTTGTAAAATAATCTATCAGCACATTTCTTATCTTATAATCTAGTACATGCACACTATCCTTTTTTTGAAAAAAAGTCATTCCGCTTCCGCCACCATATAAATAATCATTTGTGGCAATATGATAAATTCTTTCCGTATCTATGATATTTCCATTAATTGTGACTTCAATAATATTATCATTTTCATCTAATATCAGTTTCATTCCAGATATTGGATGTGCCCTTTTGGAGCGTTTTAAGTAATCAACTAATTCCAATACATAAACTCCTTTTAAGTCAACGACAACAACACTATTTTCAAAAGGCATAATTTGGTACGCCGCTCTTGTAGTCACATTTCCTTTAGATAAGATGGATCTTATTCCACCATGGTTTAATAGGACGAGGTCAATGTCGTTATTTGTTCTCGAATTAAATACAGGATTTGTTTGTTCCATAACAGCATCAGCCATTAAGTTTCCAATAGCTGTATTGAGCTCTCCATCACTTTTAGAGTAGGTGTCTACAGCATAACTAATAACGCTATCTAAATTCTTGTTAACGTTTTCTCTATAAGGTTTGATAAAATCTTCAATGCTTTGTTGCCCAGTTAAAGAATCATTAATATCTAATCTTTTGCCTACAATTTTAGTGAGTTGATGGTCTTGTTTACAGGAAACAAAAAGAAATAGGGTAAGAATTGGAATAAAAAATTTTAAGTTCATCAATTAGTTGTTTTTCATAACTTATTTAACAAGCGTGTTTCTTACTTTTGTTAAAAAGTTTAAATATAAATGTTTTTAAAACGTTTTAAAGAAAAATCGAATCAAAAATATATTAACAACGTATTAAATAATAGAGACGTTGAGATTCATAATGACCTCATAGAGTCGGTTGGTGTGATTGTAAAGTTTGACGAATTTAATAGTTATGATGATCTTAGGCAGGTATTTAAGCACCTTGGCATAACTGATAATAAAGTCAAGTTTATTGCTTATATCAATGATGAAAAATTAATACCTAGTACTTGGGACACTTTTTTTTATCCCAAGTGTTTTGGATGGGGTGGTAATATCAATAATAACGATGTTAATGAATTTATTAATCAGAAGTTTGACGCATTGATAAGTTATTATAAGGAAGATAATCTTGAGTTAAACATGCTTACGGCTTTGTCAAAAGCCAATTTTAAAATTGGATTGTCTGATAAAGATCCTCGATTGCATGATTTTATTATAAATATTATGCCTTATCAAGTTGATATATTTAAAACAGAATTAAAAAAATATTTAAGAGTCCTAAATAAAATTAACGTATGAAAGCATTAGTTGGAACGGGGGTCGCGCTTGTTACACCGTTTAAAAAGGATGGCAGTGTAGATCATAAAGCTCTAGAGACTATTGTAAATTTTAATATCGATAATGGTATTAATTATTTGGTGATAATGGGAACTACGGCTGAAAGTGCAACGTTATCCAAGTCGGAAAAAGAAGCTGTGATGAGCACAATAAAAGCGACCAACAATATGAGGCTGCCTTTGGTTCTCGGTATTGGCGGTAATAATACAGCACAGGTTGTCACGGAAATTAAGCAAATGGATTTATCTGATTTCACTGCAATACTGTCAGTGTCTCCATTTTACAATAAGCCAACACAAGAAGGTGTATATCAGCATTTTAAGACGATTGCTGAAGCATCTCCAAAGCCTATCATCTTGTACAACGTACCTGGTAGAACAGCATCTAATATGGCACCGGAAACAGTGATGAGATTAGCTCGAGATTTTGATAATATTATAGCGATAAAGGAAGCAGCCGGAGATATGGTTCAGGCCATGTACCTTATTAAAAACAAACCTGAAGATTTTTTAATCATTTCAGGAGATGATATGTTGACATTGCCTATGATTTTAGCGGGTGGTTCTGGCGTTATTTCGGTTATAGGTCAAGGTTTACCTAAGGAGTTTTCTAAGATGGTTCAATTAGCCTTAGAAGGCAATCATATTGAAGCCTATGGAATTCAGTATGAACTTATGGATGCTATTGATATGATTTTTGAAGAAGGTAACCCAGCTGGAATTAAAGCGGTTCTTGAAATTAAAGAGTTAAGTGAAGCCGCGATTCGCTTGCCTTTAATAGAAGCTTCAGATAATTTAAAGTCTAAATTAAAACGTTTCATGGCATAGTATGCCTTGCATATATTTTGCCGAAAGTTAAATAATACTTAAACCATATTTTAAAACAAATGAGAGGTTATATTTTAGCCGCAATAATTGTTTTCTAAATACATTATAAATGCTTATTTTTGCATCCTGTTTAAAATTATGAAGAAATTTTTATACATCCTTATTATAACTGCTGCATTCAATTCATGTGGTCCATATCACAAAGCTGTTAAATCAACAGATGTTACATTGAAGTATAATATGGGTACGGAAATGTACGATGCCGGTAAATTTAGCAAGGCTAACCGCCTATTTACTCAAATTGTTCCGCAATATAGAGGGAAACCTCAAGCTGAAAAGTTAATGTATATGTACTCAAAAACGTTTTATGAGATGGGTGAGTATTACACCTCAAACTATCATATGGAACGTTATGTGAATGCTTATCCAGAAAGTGAAAAAGCTGAGGAGATAGCGTTTTTAGGAGCGAAAAGTTATTATTTTTTATCTCCAGTTTATACAAAAGAGCAAAAAGAAACGATTGATGCGATACAAAAAATGCAGAGTTTCATTAATCAATACCCTGAATCTGAACATTTAGTAGAGGCTAATGCCCTGGTTAAAGAATTGGATGATAAATTAGAAATAAAAGCGTTTAGTATTGCCAAGCAATACAATCTTATTTCAGATTATCAAGCGTGTATTAAATCATTTGATAATTTTATATTAGAATTTCCAGGGACAGTTTATAAAGAAGAGGCCATGTATTACAGATTTGATGCGGCGTATAAATTGGCAATTAATAGTGTTGAAGGAAAGAAGTTAGAACGTATAGCCAATGCTATTTCTAATTTTAATATCTTACAAAAAGAATTTGCAGATTCAAAATTTATGGAAGATGCAAATCAAATGATGTCGGAATTGAATGCGATGTCTGAAGCATATAAAACAAAAAGTTAATTATATAAAGATGGATTTAAAGAAAGTTAATGCTCCAGTAAATACTGAAACTTACGATAGAAATGCTATTGATAAACCAACAGAGAATATTTATGAAGCTATTTCTGTAATTGCAAGAAGAGCAGAGCAGATTAATACTGAAATTCGTAAGGAGCTAATCGATAAACTTGAAGAGTTTGCTACATATAACGATAGTCTAGAAGAAATTTTCGAAAATAAAGAGCAAATTGAAGTGTCTAAGTTTTACGAAAAACTACCTAAACCTCACGCTTTAGCGGTTCAAGAATGGCTAAACGATAAAATTTACTACAGAAATACAGAAGACGATTCTCAAGCTTAAATAAGAGAGATGTCTATTTTAAGCGGTAAAAACATATTACTAGGCATAACAGCTGGTATTGCCGCATATAAGACAGCGTCATTAGTAAGGTTATTTATAAAAGCAGGTGCCAATGTAAAAGTTGTTATGACACCTGCTTCTAAAGACTTTATTACACCTTTAACCTTATCAACACTTTCAAAACATCCCGTTATTTCATCTTTTACAAATGAGGATGACGAGGAGGCTATCTGGAATAATCATGTGGAATTAGGGCTTTGGGCAGATTTGTTTTTAATTGCACCAGCTACAGCAAATACGTTGTCAAAAATGGCAACTGGTAATAGTGATAATGTGTTACTCGCTACATATTTATCGGCAAAATGTCCGGTGTATTTTGCACCAGCGATGGATTTGGATATGTATAAACATGAATCCACAAAAAAATCAATAGTAACATTAGAAAATTACGGAAACACCATGATTCCTGTCGAGTCAGGAGAACTTGCTAGTGGATTGATAGGTGAAGGAAGAATGGCTGAGCCAGAAACTATAATTCACTTTATCGAGGGTCACGTTTTAAAACAATTACCTTTATATAAACAAAAATTTCTAATCACTGCAGGTCCAACTTATGAAGCCATTGATCCCGTTCGCTTTATTGGAAATCATTCAAGCGGTAAAATGGGTTTTGAAATTGCAAAAGCTGCTGCAAAACTAGGAGCTGATGTTGTTTTGATTTCTGGTCCTACTCATCAAAAAAGTAATTCATCTAATATAATCTTTGTACCAGTAGTGAGTGCACAAGAAATGTATGAGGCGGCTCATTTATATTTCAAAACTGTTGACGTCGCTATTCTTTCAGCGGCTGTTGCAGACTATCGCCCTAAATATGTTGCTGATCAGAAAATAAAAAAGAAAGATACTACGTTAACATTAGAATTAGAAAAGACTAAGGATATTTTAGCTTCACTTGGTAAGATTAAAGAGAAACAAATTTTGGTTGGATTCGCTTTAGAAACTCAGAACGAAATTGAAAATGCAATAAAGAAACTAAATGCTAAAAATTTAGACATAATTGTTTTAAATTCGTTAAATGATGATGGTGCAGGATTTGGAGGAAATAGTAATAAAGTTACTATTATTACTGGGGAAGAAGATATGACAGCTTATGATTTAAAATCGAAATCAGATGTGGCTAAGGATTTAATGAATGAAATTATAAAATATATAAATGCGTAAGGTTTTAGCAGTATGTTTTGGTCTATTGGGCACTGCAGTTTTTTCTCAAGAATTGATTTGTGAAGTTGTAGTTAATGCTAGACAGACTGGAAATGAAAATGTTCAGGTATTTAAAACTTTAGAAACTCAACTCAATGAGTTTGTGAATAATACCACTTGGACCAATAGAGCCTTTGGGAATCAAGAACGAATCTCTTGCAGCATGGTCATTAATATTGATGATTATGTTTCTGATAATTTTAGTGGTTCAATCCAAGTATCATCATCACGTCCAGTACATAATTCAACCTATACTACACCGGTTTATAATTTTAACGACAGAGATTTTAATTTCCAATATCAAGAATTTCAAAATTTAAATTATAATGCGAATCAGTTTGAATCCAATTTGGTTTCAGTTATAGCATTTCATATTTATATAATTTTAGGATTGGACGCTGATACGTTTTCTCTTAATAGCGGTGACGAGTATTTTTTGCAGGCTCGAGAAATAGTTGGCTATTCCCAACAAAATGCGGTTAGTGGATGGGCACCACCAAAAGGAGGAGATCAAACACGAAGTCAGCTTATTGATAATATCATGTCTCCAACTTACAAAGAGTTTAGAATTGTTATGTATGATTATCATAGGAATGGTTTGGATAATATGAGTGATAACCAGAAGAAGAGTAAAACTAATATTGCCGAAAGTTTAGATTTATTTTTAGATATGCATCGCAGACGTCCCAATTCGTTTATTCAACGTGTGTTTTTTGATGCGAAATCTGACGAGATTCAGGATATTTTTTCTGACGGACCAAGTGTAAATATTACAGGTTTACTCTCTACTTTGACAAAAATAGCGCCCATGTATTCTAATATATGGCGCAATATAGAATTTTAAAAAACTGAAGATTAAATTCTTTATTTTTACCTTAGAAAAAGAATCAGTATTAATTAATATACCAAGTCTTGCTTACATCCCTATCTATTCAAAATTATGCTTTAATTGATGTACTTAATGTAGATTTTAATAATGGTTTGTCAATCATTACTGGAGAAACTGGAGCAGGGAAATCGATACTACTAGGTGGTTTATCGCTTATTCTTGGAAAGCGTGCGGAGTTATCCGCGATTAACGATACTTCAAAAAAGTGTATTATTGAAGCGGTATTTGATTTGGCTACTTATGATTTGAAACCAGTTTTTCAAAACTTGAATATTGATTACGATACTGAAACAATATTAAGGCGTGAAATATTGCCATCGGGAAAGTCACGGGCTTTTATTAATGATTCTCCTGTAAACCTGAGTGTGCTCTCTAAATTGAGTCAATTTCTAATTGATATTCACTCACAGCATCAAACATTGGAACTTACAGAGCATAATTTTCAATTAGACATGTTAGATGCATTGGCAAACAATAAAAATTTGATTGCTAAATATATGGCCTCACTTTCTCATTATAAAGAAGCAACTAAAGACTTAGAGATTCTTATGATGACTAAGGCTGAAGCCATCAAAGAATATGATTATAATGCTTTTTTACTGAATGAACTGGAGGAAGCTAATTTAAAGCCTGATGAATTAAAAATTTTAGAGGCTGAGCAGCATACTTTGAGCAATGTTGAATTTATAACTCAGGAACTTCAAAGTGCTCATCATATCATTGGTGATGACCAAGTTGGCATTTTACAGGCTTTAGCAATATTAAAACTGAATTTATCTCGGCTATCAGAAATCTCTACATCTTATGTCAGCTTATTTGAAAGGGTCAATAGCAGTTACATTGAACTTGATGATTTGTATACGGAAATTGAACATCTTCAAGATAATTTAGAACTCAACCCTAGTCGTTTGGAAGAATTGAATTCTAAACTTCAAAGCATTCATAATTTGTTTTTAAAACACAATACAGAGCGGGTTGAAGATTTAATTCAAATACAGTATGATTTAGATCAAAAAGTGGAATCATACGACGCTATTGATGATGCCATAGTGATTAAACAAAATTTAATTCAGGATCTTGAAAGTAACTTGAATGACTATGCTGTTGAGATTCATAATAATCGTAAAAATGTACTACCGGAATTAATTATTCAATTGGAGGCTTTATTGGAAGATTTGGGAATGGAAAACGCTAAATTTAAAATAGAGGTGCAGTTAACTAATCAATATTTTGCAAATGGTAAAGATGAAATTACACTGTTGCTAAAGGCAAATAAAGGAGGTGCTTTTTTGCCATTGAAAAAAGCTGCGTCTGGAGGAGAGTTATCAAGAATAATGTTGGCGATAAAGTCCATTTTGGCTAATTATATGCAATTACCAACTATTATGTTTGACGAAATAGACACAGGAGTATCTGGTGAAATATCGAATAAAATGGGAGCTATTATGCAGCAAATGAGCAAAAACATGCAAGTGTTCGCTATCACGCATTTACCGCAGATAGCAGCAAAAGGAGATACGCATTTTAAAGTGTTTAAGTATGATGAAGACGAAGTAACCAAAACCAGTTTGGTTAAGTTAAATACGGATGAGCGTATTGTAGAAATTGCACAAATGTTAGGGGGAAAACAAATGACAACATCGGCCATCGCACATGCAAAACAGTTACTTAATTAATAGTATCTTTGTGTTACAATAACAAAAAACTAATTAACAACATAAATAAAAGATCATGTCTTATAATTTATTAAAAGGAAAAAAGGGAATCATTTTTGGAGCATTAGACGCTAATTCTATTGCTTGGAAAACCGCAGAACGTGTTCATGAAGAGGGTGGTGAATTTGTCCTTACAAATGCGCCAATTGCAATGCGCATGGGGCAAATTAATGAATTAGCGGAAAAAACTGGATCACAAATTATTCCCGCGGATGCAACATCTGTGGAAGATTTGCAAAACCTCGTTGAGAAATCTATGGAAATTCTCGGTGGAAAAATTGATTTTGTGTTGCATTCTATTGGAATGTCAATAAATGTGAGAAAAGGAAGATCTTATATGGATCAAAAATACGATTGGACACAAAAAGGGACAGATGTTTCTGCAATGTCTTTTCATAAAGTAATGCAAACACTTTATAAGGCGGACGCCATGAATGAATGGGGGAGTATTGTAGCTTTAACATATATGGCAGCACAACGAGTATTTCCAGATTATAATGATATGGCAGATAATAAGGCTTATTTGGAGAGTATTGCTCGCAGTTTTGGTTACTTCTTTGGAAGAGATAAAAACGTCCGTGTGAATACGATTTCTCAATCACCAACACCAACAACAGCAGGGCAAGGGGTAAAAGGTTTTGATGGCTTTATTGCTTATGCTGATAAAATGTCACCGCTAGGTAATGCTACTGCATTAGATTGTGCTAATTATACAGTGAGTTTGTTTAGTGACTTAACGAAACGAGTTACTTTACAAAACCTATATAATGATGGTGGTTTTAGTAATATGGGCGTTAGTGATGCGGTTATGGACACCTTTGTAGGCGAATAATAAAATGATTAAAAAATATAAAAGTGCTCCTCAGAGCACTTTTTTTTTGTCTAGAACTTATCTTACTATATTTACTTGAAAAACTATTTGAACTAAAAAACATTAAGTGATGTTCAATATATTTTCAATAATTTTGAATTGGATAAAAAGATATATGAATCTTCAATACTAATTAATCACCAATAAGTACCTTTATAGCATGACATCTAAAGATATTTCTTTTATAATCCCTGTTTTTAATAGACCCGAAGAGGTGAAAGAACTCTTAGAAAGTTTTACGAACTTAAATGGAATTAAGGATTTCGAGGTTGTTATTGTTGAAGATGGTTCAACGATCTCATCAAATGAAGTTGTGGATGAATATAAAGAACACTTAAATCTATCTTATTTTTTTAAATTCAATACTGGACCAGGGGATTCTAGAAATTATGGCATGCAGAGAGCAAGGGGAGAATACTTTATCATTTTAGATTCAGATTGTATTTTACCTCCTCAATACTTAACGAAGGCTCTTAACAGTTTAAACCAGCATTATGTAGATTGTTTTGGCGGTCCAGATGCTGCACACGCTTCTTTTTCGAACCTTCAGAAAGCCATTAATTTTGCAATGACCTCCTTTGTAACGACCGGAGGTATTAGAGGGAATAAGAAAAGTGTAGATAGGTTTCAACCAAGAAGTTTCAACATGGGTATTTCTAAAATAGCTTTTGAAGCCACACAAGGCTTCGGTAGAATTCATCCAGGCGAAGATCCTGATTTGTCTATCAGATTAACAAAATTAGGGTTTAAAACTAAACTAATTCCAGAAGCTTATGTATTTCATAAACGAAGGATTTCATGGAAAAAATTTTATCAGCAAGTACATAAATTTGGTTTGGTAAGACCAATATTGAATACTTGGCATCCAGAAACAAAAAAGATAACATATTGGTTTCCTTCTTTATTTTGTTTGGGTCTTATAGTTGCAATTCTAAGTTTTATTTTTGGATATGCTCTGCCTTTGATTGGATATGGGTGTTATTTTTTCCTTTGCTTTGTACTGGCATGGTTAGACTCAAAAAGTATAGAGGTGGCAATATTTGCAATAATTGCTGTAATAATTCAATTTTTTGGATATGGATATGGATTTATAAAATCAACTTTTAAATTAGGGTTTTCTGGTAAAAATGCCGAGCAACTGTTTCCTAAACTTTTTTTTAGTTAGACAATATGAGCGCGTTAAATTCTAAATTTGGTAACATGTTAAAAAGCAAGAAATTCAATGTGCTTGGTTTTTTTTTAATTTTGGCTTTGTTGTTTTCTGTACTAACGAAACTATCAAAAAAATATACGCAGACATTCGCATTTCAAATTGAAATGAAAAATGTTCCGAAAGCGGATGTTATATTACAAGATTCCTCTCAACAAATTGATGTTACTGTAAGTACATATGGTTTTAACTTAATAGCATATTATTTAAAAACCCCAAAACTAAGTCTTGATTTCAGCAATTTAGAGCGCACAAAAAAAGCCTACATATGGACTGAGAAAACAGATATATCTAACATTGCATCTCAATTTGATCGAAACGTTGAAATATTGACAATTAAACCAGACAGTATTCACTTTAGATATGATGCTAATTTTACTAAAAAAGTACCGGTAGTATTGACGTCTGATATAAAGTTTGCTTCGGGTTTTGATGTGATAGATCATTACATTCTTAAACCGGATTCTGTTGAAATTATTGGCCCAAAAGTTATTTTGGACTCTATAAATAGCATAGAAACGGATCTTTTAAAATTGAATAATATAAATTCCCCAATTACTGCCGAATTAAAGTTGAACGTCGCTAAAATTCAAGAATTCGTTAATGTTTCTCATGAAAGTATTGTGGTTAAGGCTAATATTGAAAAGTTTACAGAAGGTTCGGTTAGTGTGCCAGTTACGGTGATCAATATTCCGAAAGGGCTCGAAATTAAGTATTTTCCAAAAGAGATTAACGTCGTGTTCTATGCGAGTTTGAGTGGTTTTAATAACATAAGTTCTAATAACTTTCGTATTGAATGTGATTTTAGTAAATTGGAGGAGTCAGAAACTACTCTTAAAGCAGTTATCGTGCAAGAACCGCGTCAAGTAAAAAATGTAAGACTGAATACTCGACAAATTGAATTTATCATAATAGAATAATAATATGGAGCCAAAAATAGTAGGGCTAACAGGAGGAATAGGTAGTGGTAAAACCACAGTTGCTGCAATGTTCAAAGAATTAGGTGTTCCTACATATATTGCCGATGATGAAGCTAAACTTCTCATGAATCGATCTAAAGTCATAAAAAGGAAACTTGAAACTTTATTGGGTACAGAGGCTTATATTGATGGAAAACCGAATAAAACCTTTATAGCTTCAAAAATTTTCAAGGATAAGCTGTTGCTAGAACAAATGAATGCAATAGTACATCCTAAAGTTGCTGCTCATTTTAAAAAGTGGACTTCTATGCAAACCAGCCCTTATGTTATAAAAGAAGCAGCAATTTTATTTGAAAACGGGAGTTACCGCTATTTAGATTTTGTAATAACGGTAACGGCACCGTTGCAAGAACGCATGAGTAGAGTATTAAAGCGAGATGACACTACATTAGAGCGCGTCAAGGCTATTATTGAAAATCAATGGTCTGATGCTGAAAAAATAAAACAATCTCATTTTGTTGTTGTAAATAAGGACCTTTTATCAACTAAAGCACAGGTCGAAAATATCCATAAAGAAATCCTTAAATTCATTTCATAGCTCCCAAATTTTAACATTTTTGTTAATGTAAGGTTAAATGGTATAATTGCTAAATGTTAAAATCTTAATTTTGATTAATGAATAAGAAGTTATTTGTCTTATTGGTTGTATTAATGACCCTGTCACTTATTGGTATTATTTTTGTGCAGAGTTATTATATCAATAATACTTTTAAAAATGAACAAGACCAATTTACTTTCAAAGTAAAAAAGGCTTTAAGTTATACCTCTAATGAAATAGAAGAACGGGAGTATCAGGGATATGTACGACCATTAGAAAAATTAATGGCACAAGGAATACAACCGGATTCAACAAGCATTAGGGAATTAATTGTTCAAAGACAAAATATTAATAGTGATGAGCTTATCATTTATAAAAATGGCATTTTAGAAGAAAACTTTAAAATTCCATCGTTCATTGACATAGGTTTAGACAGTGTAAACTTTAGTCGGTTTACAAACCGAACAGAAACCAAGGTGTATAATAATTCAGATCTTGATGGTAATTTATCAATGAGTCCTGAGAACGCAGTTGTGAATGTTTTTAAAATGGACAAACTGCAAAAAGAAACATTTGAATCTCATTATCGTCAACAAATCAATAGTACGCCTATTCATGATCGAGTGACTCCAGAGCAAATATCAAAGCTATTATCGAAAAAATTAAAAGAGGAAGATATTGATATTGGTTATGAGTTTGCTATTTATGATAAGGACTTAGGAACTAAGGTACAATCCGATAATTTTGAATTGGATCGAAATTTAACAATAGGCGTCCCTATATTTTTAGACAACAATGGGGAAAGCGATTTGAGATTATATGTTAATTTTCCTGAACGTAAAAAATTCATTTTGTCCTCAATAATTGGCATGTCGTTGCTTTCATTCATATTCACAACAATTATTATTATTGCATATAGTAGTGCCATTTATCAGTTAATTAAACAGCGAAAGATTTCGCAAATTAAAACGGACTTCATTAATAATATGACGCATGAATTTAAAACACCGATTGCGACTATAAACTTAGCTTTGGACGCTATAAGAAACCCTAAAATTATTGGTGATGAAACGAAAGTGAAGCGCTATCTCACAATGATAAAGGAAGAGAATAAAAGAATGCATGCTCAGGTTGAAAATGTTTTAAGAATATCTAAGCTTGAAAAAAATGAATTAAATATTAGTAAGGAACGTGTAAAGATGCACGAACTTATAGAAGATGCATTAACTCATGTTGAGTTGATAGTTGAAGATAGTAAAGGCTATGTGCAGACGCATTTTAATGCAGCAAAAACATCCGTTTTAGCGAATGAAACGCATTTCACCAATGTGTTGGTAAATGTTTTGGACAATGCCATTAAATATTCTAATGATGCTCCGAAGATTGATGTTTACACTGAAAATGCAGGAAATAACATTATAGTTCGTATCAAAGATCAAGGGAACGGTATGTCAAAATCTGTTCAAAAACGTGTGTTTGAAAAATTTTATAGAGAGCATACCGGTGATGTACATAATGTAAAAGGTCATGGTTTAGGCTTGGCCTATGTAAAACGAATAATAGATGACCATAATGGTCATATTACAGTAGAAAGTGAAAAAGGAAAGGGTAGTACCTTTATTATAAAATTACCTCTAATATCATAGTATAATTATGGAAGAGCAAAACAAGAAAATACTTTTAGTAGAAGATGATCCAAATTTTGGAACCGTATTGAGAGATTATTTAACGATGAATGATTATGACGTAGTTCATGCTAAAAATGGTATGGAAGGCTTTGAGAAATTCAAAAAAGATGATTACGATTTGTGTATTCTTGATGTGATGATGCCTTATAAAGATGGTTTTACTTTAGCTAAAGAAATACGTGAAAAGAATACAGAAGTGCCTATTATTTTCCTTACGGCTAAGGCCATGAAGGAAGATGTCCTTAAAGGTTATAAAGTGGGGGCTGATGATTATTTGAATAAACCTTTTGATAGTGAAGTATTATTAATGAAAATTAAAGCTATCATACAGCGTAAAGCTACAGATAGTGTTGCAGATAGCAAGCAATTTGAATTTACAATTGGCGGGTTTCATTTAAATTCTAAACTACGTTTTTTAAAATATCTAGGGGGAGAGCCTACAAAATTATCTCCTAAAGAAAATGAATTATTACGTTTATTAGCTTTACATGAAAACGATTTAATGCCACGTGAATTGGCCTTAACAAAGATATGGAGAGATGATAACTATTTTACTTCAAGAAGTATGGATGTTTATATTGCAAAACTTCGTAAATACTTGAAGTTAGATGAAAATGTAGAAATCTTGAATATTCATGGTGAAGGATTTCGATTAGTAATCAACCATAAAGCTTAATTATTTAGTGTTAATTAAGAAATAAACCCAGTACGATATTTTTTTGTACTGGGTTTTTTATACCTCCATTTTAGTATGAATAGTCTTAATTATAGTATCTAACTTGGATTCGTTATCAAACCATAATGTAGCTGTATCTTTTTTAAACCAGGTGAGTTGGCGTTTTGCAAATCGGCGAGAATTTTTTTTAATTTCTGAAATTGCGAACTCTAATGTCCAAATATTATCGAAATAATTAAAGATTTCTTTATATCCAACGGTATTCAAAGCATTTAAATGTTTGTAAGACTTTAATGATTTTACTTCATCAATCAAGCCGTTGTTCACCATAGCATCAACACGTTGGTTAATACGATCATAAATAATCTGTCGATCAGCTGTAAGTCCAATACTAATTACTTCAAATGGTCTCTTGTTTTTGCTTTGACCTAAAAAAGAGGAGTAAGGCTGCCCACTTCCTATGCAAATCTCTAAAGCTCTAAGTACACGATGTGGGTTATCTATAGCGATGTTGTTGTAGCCTTCTGAATCTAACTGCTGCAATTCTAATTGCAGGGCCTCTAAGCCCTCTTTAATTAGGCGTGTATTAAGGTGTGTTCTAATGTCTGGATGTACTTCTGGAAAATCATCTAATCCTTTGATAACGGCATTAACATATAAGCCTGACCCACCCACCATTATGGCGATGTCATGCTTTCTGAAAATAGCATCTAAAATTTGTAAAGCCTCTTTTTCAAAACTCCCAACATTGTATTTATCTTTAATTGATTTATGATGAATACAATGGTGTTTTGCAGCTGTTAATTCTTTTAGCGTTGGTGCTGCAGTGCCTATCTGCATTTCTTTGAAAAACTGTCTTGAATCTGCCGAGATTATTTCGGTATTAAAATGTTGAGCAAGTTTTATGCTTAATACTGTTTTGCCAATAGCTGTTGGTCCAACAACAGAAATTAAATATTTACTCATCGTTTAAGCGTTCTCCACATTTATAACAGAATTCTGAGTTGTCTTTATGAGAAATTGCCATACAACTAGGACAAGCTTGTGTATTTGTTGCGATATTGGATTTATTTTTGGAAATTTCGGAAGAAACAATACCAGTAGGAATTGCGATAATGCCATAACCCATAATCATAATGACAGATGCAATTAATTGCCCTAGTGCTGTGGTTGGAGCAATATCCCCATAACCAACTGTCGTTAAAGTTACAATAGCCCAGTAGACACTTCTTGGGATACTTGTGAACCCGGAATTTTGATTGCTTTCAACCAAATACATTATGGTGCCTAATATGATACAAAGTATAAGTACAAATGACAGGAATACGGCAATTTTTGCGCGACTCGCTATTAATGCTCGTTGAAAATTTGTTGTGGCCCCAATAAAACGCGTAAGCTTTAATATTCTAAAAACACGCATTAAACGCAATGCTCTAAGCGCTACTAAAGAATGTGATCCTACTAGAAAGAATGAGAGGTATTTCGGGATTGTCGATAACAAATCTATGATGCCATAGAAGCTAAAAATGTACTTAAGAGGATTCCTAACAGATGCTATTCTCGCAATATATTCTATAGAGAATAAAATAGTGATGATCCATTCAGAAACGTTTAAGAATGTATGATATTTGTTATCAAAACTACTGACACTTTCAAGCATTACTAAAATAATGCTCGCAATAATAGTAATAAATAGGACGAGGTTGAATAATTTACCCGAAGGCGTATCGGCTTCATAAAGAATTTCATGAAGTTTATGTCGCCAATTCTTTTTCCAGTTCGTTAATGCCATTAATTCAAATGTAAGAAAAGATTATTTATTTTCTTCCTGTTCTTTTAAGTGAATCACTTTTAGACGCTTATTTCGTCTTAAATAACTCTGAATAATGTGTTGCGTATCTCTATTATGCTCCATTGGTGTTATGATAGATTGCAATACATCAATATTGTTAATCTGGTAATTTAAATTAAAAAAACCAAAGCCTTTATAGGTGCCATTTTCAATAAGTATCGCACTGCGTTCATCAATAGCTCTCCCTCGATCAATAATAACCAAGCTATCATTTTGGAAACTATTGTTTGCAATAACTTTTTTGATGCGTTTGTTGTAACTCTCTGGTTCTTCCTCTTCGTTACAAGCACCAAAGCATTCTTTTATAGAATGATTAAAACAATGATTTTGTGTTTGATGGAGTCCGTTAAGTTTTTGACAAAGATTGTGCTCTTCAGTAGCTTTTAGCATAAAACTTTTAGCACTTTGCAAATTAGCGAATGTAGTAATGGGCTTTTCTTTCCCATTAACTTGTGCTATTTTTAAATTGGTATACCCTTGTTCATCAGTAAAACTAAATAAACCGTGCGTAAATAAAGAACGCTTTTGTGAGCGATTATACTTAGGTTTATTACGTTTAATTTCTTGACTTTCTTTTAGAAGTGCAACCAACTCACTTCCAGTATCTTCATAAGTTACCGCAACAACATCAAGTTGAATACGTTTTGATTTAGAATTGGTACCTGTAAAATGCTGATTAATACGTTTCTTTATGTTCTTACTTTTACCAATGTATACAATTTCACCATCTGCTTTGTGAATATAGTATACACCAGTTATTGAAGGTAAGGTCTCAATGATATCAATCAATCTTGGCTCAGTTTTCTTTTTAGCTTCAAGTTTTATGTATTCTTGAATAACAGTTTTATCCACATCTTTTGCCAGAAGCATTTTAAATAACGTTACTGTAGCTTGGGCATCACCAGCTGCTCTGTGCCTGTCACTAACAGGTATTCCTAGTGCTCTTGTAAGTTTTCCTAAACTGTAAGAATCTTGATCGGGAATTAGTTTTTTTGCCAGTTCTACCGTACAAAGCGTCTTACGTTTAAACTCAAACCCAAGACGTTTAAATTCTGTTTTTAAAATCCGATTGTCAAATTGTGCATTGTGAGCAACAACAATACAATCATTTGTTATTTCAACGATGCGCTTGGCGACCTCATAGAACTTCGGTGCGTTTTTTAGCATGTTACTGTTTATGCCGGTAAGGTTGACTACAAAAGGTTGGATTTCTCGTTCCGGGTTAATTAGACTTATAAATTGATCGACGACTTCATGGCCGTCAAATTTATATACAGCAATTTCAGTTATCCCTTCCTCATTGAACTTACCTCCAGTGGTTTCTATGTCTAATATTGCGTAAATAAAAAAATGTTTTGTGTGTGTTAATAATTACGTGCTCCAAAGATACTACTTCCAACTCTAATCATCGTACTTCCACAACGAATTGCTAGTGGATAATCACCGCTCATTCCCATAGAGATTATATGTAGATTACAATTTGTTGATTTAATAGTTTTCATTTTTTCAAAAGTAGTCTTTAAGGTATCAAATTCACTTTTAATTTGCTCTTGGTCGTCAGTAAATGTTGCCATGCCCATAAACCCTACTATATTAATGTGTTGTAACTCTGAAAACGCAGGGGATTGCAAAATGGGACCTACCTCTTCAGGTGTCATTCCAAACTTTGAATCTTCTGATGCTATTTTTAATTGAAGCAAACAATTGATAACCCGTTTGTTATTACTAGCCTGTTTGTTAATTTCTTTGAGTAATTTAAAATTATCAACGCCATGTATGAGATCTACAAAACTTGCCATGTACTTCACCTTATTACGTTGTAAATGACCAATCATGTGCCATTTAATATCTTCGGGAAGCTTTTCTTGTTTTTCTACCATTTCTTGAACTTTATTTTCACCAAAAATGCGTTGTCCGACATTGTATGCTTCTTGGATGGCAGAAATAGGTTTGGTCTTAGAAACAGCAACCAATGTTACATCTTGAGGAATTTGAGATTTAATGGTTTTTAAATTTTCTGAAATATTCATATTAGAATTCATAAATGGTAACACCACTTCTTAGTTTAGGTTCAATAAAAGTACTTTTTGGAGGCATGGTTAAATGTTCGTCTGCGATAGATTTTAGCTCGGTAATGGTAATAGGAACTAAACCAAAACCAACTTTAAATTCACCACTATCAACCTTGCTTTTTATAGTAACTAAATCACTTTTACCATGAGAATAATCCAAACGTTGATCATTACGTACATCTTCAATGCCTAAAATTGGCTGAAGTATAGTTTTATATAAAATTTGAGTATCCAAGGCATCCAGAGCATCATTAATAATGTAATTATCTTTTCTAAGATACAATGAATAAAACTCGCCATCCAAATACATACTAAAGTGATGTTTGTTTGATGGTTTATATAATGTTTCACCTCTATTTTCTATACGGAACATAGTGTCAAGTTTCATCAAAAACTCTTCTTTTGTCATTCCGTTTAAATCAGTGATTAGTCTATTAAATTCATGAATTAATAATTCGGACTCAGGAATTAAATAGCTCATGAAATAATTATAAGAATCGTTTTTAGTATTTATTTGATGTTCATCAGATAGAAGCACAGAAGAAGCAGATCTGTGATGACCATCTGCAATATAAAGACTTTTGATATTCGAAAATTCAGTTTGTAGTGTTTTAATCTGTTCAGACTCATCAATAACCCATAGGTAATGGGTATCTCTATAAGTTGTTGTAAATTCAAACTCGGCACGCTCTTTTTGTTTTTGCGAAATAAGCCTGGATAATATATCATTATCCGGATAGGTGAGCAATACAGGTTCTGCATTAAAGCCAACCGTTTTTAAGTATTCTTTAAATGTGTGCTCCCGATACTCAATAGTATCTTCGTGTTTTTTAATGATGTCTTTTTTGTAATCGTGAATGCTCGCTGCGGCAACTATGCCGTTAAAAATATTGCCATCACGATTCACAATTTTATACACATAAAATGAGGGTACATTATCTTGAACAAATATAGAATCTTCCTTAAACTCTAAATACCTGTTTCGAACAAGTTTATATCTGTCTTCTCCTTTTAAATCTAAATGGTATTTGTAACCTGGATTGACAATGTGTAAAAATGAAAAGGGATTGTAATCGAGTCGAGCTTCCCGTTCAGGTTGAGTATAAGTCTGGTATGATCTAGATGCTACAAGACTTACCTTGTCTCGGGTTGGTCGAACAGCTTTAAATGGAATTATGGTTGCCATGGTTTAGTTTTCAGTGGAGTAGAACGTTGTTTGCCACTTATCGTCAGTATTAAAACTAGAGATTACTTTAAAAACTGCTTGGCAATTTTCTCAGCTTTTTTGCTTTCAGTATAATCATAAAAACCTTCTCCAGACTTTATTCCTAATTTCCCAGCTCTTACCATATTGACTAATAACGGGCATGGCGCATATTTAGTGTTCTTAAAACCATCATACATCACATTTAAAATGGAAAGACAAACGTCCAGGCCAATAAAATCTGCCAATTGAAGGGGTCCCATTGGATGAGCCATCCCTAGTTTCATAACGGTGTCGATTTCTTGAATGCCAGCAACACCATTATAAAAAGTCTCAATAGACTCATTTATCATTGGCATTAATATTCGATTAGCAACAAATCCCGGATAATCGTTGACTTCAACTGGTGTTTTACCAAGTTGTTTCGAAAGTTCCATGATCATATGTGTAACCTCGTCACTTGTATTGTAACCTCTAATGATCTCAACTAATTTCATAATTGGAACCGGATTCATGAAATGCATACCAATAACCATATCAGGCCTTGAAGTTACTGCACCAATTTGTGTGATGGAAATGGATGATGTATTAGTTGCAAGTATTGTATCATCAGGACAAGCTTCATCTAATTGTCTGAAAATATTTAATTTTAAATCTACATTTTCAGTGGCTGCTTCCACAACTAAACTCGCATATTCAACACCTTCATTGATACTCGTATATGTGCTTATGTTACCAAGAGTTTCTGCTTTGTCCGCCTCTGTTATTTTTTCTTTAGCAACCATTCTGTCTAAATTTTTAGAAATGGTAGCTATTCCTTTTTTTAGAGAGGCCTCGTTAATATCAATAAGTTGAACTTTAAATCCACATTGCGCAAAAGTGTGAGCAATTCCGTTACCCATAGTTCCAGCACCTATTATTGCGACGTTTTTCATAAAATTTTTATTAATTTATTTTTCTCTAAAATTGTTCGATTATCATTGTTGCTACGCGAAGCGCTTCAGTACCGTCATGGAGTGTTACGACCGGTGCCGTGTTATTATTTATGGCATCGGCAAATGTTTCTAATTCATCTAAAATCGCGTTGTTTGATGCAATCTCCGGATTGTCAAAATAGATTTGTTTTTTTAAACCTTCTGCATTTTGTAAAATCATATCAAAATCACCAGGTAATTCAGGGGCATCCTTCATTTTAACCACTTCACATTTCTTCTCAAGAAAATCAACTGAGATATAAGCGTCCTTTTGAAAGAACCTCGTTTTTCTCATATTCTTTAGAGAAATTCTACTAGCGGTTAGATTTGCCACACAACCGTTTTCAAATTCAATTCTGGCATTTGCAATATCTGGTGTATCACTTATTACTGAAACACCACTTGCAGAAACATGTTTTACTTTAGATCCTACTACGCTTAGAATAATATCGATGTCATGAATCATTAAATCCAAGACCACAGGGACATCCGTACCTCTTGGATTAAATTCGGCTAAACGATGGGTTTCAATAAACATGGGGTTTTCAAGATGATCTTTTACCGCAATAAAAGCTGGGTTAAAACGTTCAACGTGTCCAACTTGACCTCTTAAATTGTGTTTAGCAAGAAGCTCCCTTATGTTTTCAGCTTCTTTTACCGTATTGGTTATGGGCTTCTCAATGAAAATATGTTTTCCTTTTGCAATAGCTTGAATAGCACAGTCATAATGTGAAAGGGTTGGTGTTACAATATCCACCATATCCACGGCATCAATTAATCCTACAATAGTGTCAAAATAAGTATAACCAAATTCTTCAGTAACTTTTTTTGCATTTATTGGGTCTGCATCATAGAATCCTACGAGTTCGTATTTTTCAGATTGATTTAGAAGTCTTAAATGAATTTTTCCGAGATGACCAGCACCAAGAACACCAGCTTTTAGCATTGTATTTTCGTTTTTCACAAAAATAGTTTTTTTGCCTCAGAAAAAAGCAAAAAGAAATTATAAATTAGGTTTGTACTTTTTTAAGATTGGTTTACTTTTAAATTTTAAAACTCATAATAACTTTGAAAGATACGTTCAAACATAAAGGATTAAGAGAGCAGCTTGTTAAAACGGTCGCGTCTAAAGGAATAACAGATGAAAATATTCTAAACGCAATACGAAAAATCCCAAGACACCTATTCATGGATTCAGGTTTTTTAGATCATGCATATCAAGATAAAGCTTTCCCTATTGCGGCGGATCAAACTATTTCACAGCCATATACCGTGGCGTTTCAAACTGAATTATTAAATATTGAGAAAGAATCAAAAATTTTAGAGATTGGGACAGGTAGCGGATATCAAACGGCGGTTTTATGTGAGTTAGGAACAAAGGTGTATAGTATTGAAAGGCAGCAAGAACTGTTTAAGAAAACATCTAATTTTTTACCTAAATTGGGGTATCGTCCTAAAAAATTAATATTTGGAGACGGATACAAAGGTTTACCAGAAGAAGCACCTTTTGATGGCATTATTGTAACCGCTGGAGCACCATTTGTACCAAATCCATTGTTAAGTCAGCTAAAGATTGGTGGTCGGCTTGTGATACCTGTGGGTGCTGACGTACAAACCATGACCTTAATTATTAGAAAGGGGCCTAAAGAATTTGAAAAACAAGAATTTGGGGATTTTAGGTTTGTTCCTTTATTAGAAGATAAAAATTAGTTTAATTTTTTTACCTTGTGTTGTCATAACAATCCATTATAATGACGCGTTCACTAATTTTATTTGCCGTTTTCTATGGTCTTAGTTTTTCGATTTTTTCACAAAACTTAGATACACTTTCCTTAAAATATGCCAAAGCTTCTTTTGCCGAACTGCATCAATTTTTTAGCTTACCCAATGATGCCTATCAGCCAGATCAAATTGAACCTAATGTAAGTTGGTGTGAAAAGGCATTTACAAAACGCGGATTTAATACAGAACGTCTAAAAACTGAAACAGTCCCATTGTTATTGGCCACTAAAATAAATCCTGCTGCTACGAAAACAGTTCTTATTTATTTGCAAGTTGATGGTCAGCCTGTGGATACAACCAAATGGCATCAACCAAACCCATATACACCAGCGTTAAAAATAAAAGATACGAAAGGGGAATGGGAAATTATCAATTGGAACAAATTAGAAGGTGAAATTAATAGAGATTGGCGGATATTTTCACGTTCGGCTTCGGATGCGCGAGGTCCAGATATGATGTTCTTAACGGCAATGGATATTTTGAATGATTTGAAAGTACAACCAAATTTTAATATCAAGGTCATTATGGATTTTGAAGAAGAATTGGGCTCACCGCAATTGCCAGCTGCAGTTCGTAAATATAAAAATGAACTGGCGTCTGATATGTTGGTCATTTTTGATGGGCCACGTCATTTGTCAAATGAGCCAACGTTGAGTTACGGCGCTAGAGGGATTGCAACAATTTCATTAGAGGTTTTTGGCCCACGAGTACCTTTGCATAGCGGTAATTACGGAAATTACGCACCAAATCCAGCTATGAAACTGTCTAAATTATTGGCTACAATGTGGGAAGATGATGGGCGTGTGGCAATTCCTAAATGGTATGATGGGATTACTATCTCTGAAGATGTTAAAGCAATTTTAAAGCAAGTTCCTGACGATGAAACTCAAATTCAGAAAGATTTTGGAATTGCTTCAACCGAAAATATCGGCAATAATTTTCAAGAAGCCATTCAGTATCCGGCCTTGGGCATTTTAGGAATGGAAGCCGCTTGGGTTGGAAACCAAACAAGAACGATTATTCCTGCGTCAGCCATCTCAGAAATGAATATTAGATTAGTTAAAGAAACCGATGGTGATCATATGGTGAATTTAGTGAAAGATCATATTATGAAACAAGGATATTTTTTGGTTGAAAATGAGCCAACAGAAGCAGAACGTATGACACATGATAAGATTGCACGTTTTAATGCAGAGGTTTCATATGGTGCCTTTAGAACGGAATTTAACACGGAAATTGGAGCTTGGTTACGAAAAGGAATGAAACGTGCTTTTGGAAAAGATCCTATTCAAATAAGAACTGCTGGTGGATCAATACCTATTTCGCCTTTTGTAATTACTTTAGGACTACCGGCTGTTGCGGTCCCAACGGTTAATCCAGATAATAACCAACATAGCCCAAACGAAAATATTCGATTGGGCAATTATATTGATGGTATTAAAACGATTGCCGCTATTTTGATGGAAGAGTTGTAACCTTTGATGTATTAAAACAAAAAACACCCTAATTAGTGATTTCTTTTTTACCGGCTTTTTTAAGGAGTTGGTTTACTTTTGATAAATCAGCATTTAGTGTTTGATTTAGTTGGTCTAAATGCTGTTCTAATTCAGCAGAAAGCTCTTCAAATACTTGATACGCACCATCTGTAGGTTTTGCATCTCCATTTTCAACACTGCGCCTTAATGAAGCCAAACGATTGTTAAGCTTAATAGGAAAGTTTAATGGATCTTGCCCTGATTGGTTTTTTACTTGATATAAATCTTCTTCAATTGCTGATATTTTCTGAACAAAAGGTGTTATTGTATTTTTATAATTTGAATTTGATATTTCATCCTTTGCTTCATTTAATTCTAACTTAATCGCACGAATTTTTATCACCGCTTCATTGGCAGCACTAGTTCTGTTCATAATTTTTGATGCCAGATCAAATTGTTCTTGTAGATCAGCTTTTGTGATGCCTTTTAAATTAGGGTCCATTTTTATTTCAAAATCAAAAGTTTTTGAATAATCTCCAGCAATCATTTTTACTTTGTAATTGCCTAGTGGTGCTTTTGGTCCACGAGCGGGACGACCACTCCAAATAATCATTCCATCAAAAGTCGTGGCTCCAGGATAACGTAGATTCCAACTGAAAGTATTTAAACCTTTCGCAGTTTTAGGTTTATCAGGACTTCGATTCCACCAAGGAATGTTTGGATCCTTTTTGTATTTTGGTTGATCTCCTATTTGTGTTGAAATAACATTACCGCTAGCATCTAATATTTCAAAAGTAATAGATTCTAGTTCTTCGCTTAAATAGTATTGTAGATCTAGATTGTTAATACCTCTTATGGCATCACTAGGTTCAAAAAATACTGCTTTTTGCGATTTCATTTCCCCTTTATATTGGCGAAAAGGTTGAATGTTATCTAGAATCCAAAAACCACGACCATGTGAACCTAATACGACGTCATTATCCTTAATAACTAAATCACGTATTGGTGTATCAGGAAGTTCTAATTGAAGACTTTGCCATAATTCGCCGTCATTCATAGAGAAGTAAACGCCATGTTCTGTGGCCAAAAATAGCAGGCCAGATCTCACCGGATCCTCTCTAACAGCTCTGGCAAAATGACCTTCTTCAATACCATTGATTATTTTAGTCCATGTTTTGCCGTAGTCATGAGTTTTAAAAACATAGGGAGCTCTATCATCTACTTGATATCTATTTGCAGCAATATAAAGTGTTCCAGGATTATGCACAGATTCATCAATAATACTTATTCTTGAAAATTTTGGTAAATCTTTAGGGGTGATATCTTCCCAGTGATCACCTCCATCTCTAGTGATATGCATTTTACCGTCGTCAGATCCAGCCCAAATGGTATTGATATCATGATTTGAAGGCGCCAAAGCAAATACCGTTGCATATATTTCAGGGCCATTCATATCCATAGTAATTATGCCTCCCGTTTTTCCAAGTGTTTCAGGATCTGCATAAGTTAAATCTGGACTGATTTTTTTCCATGTCTGCCCGTCGTTAGTCGTTTTCCAAACATGTTGTGAGCAGGTATACATTACATTTTCATCCTGTGGTGCAAACATGATAGGGAAGGTCCATTGCCAACGTTCTGGTAATGCACTAGCAGGTTCACCTGAGAAAAAACGTGGATAAACTTGAATATCTCTCGTTTGACCATTACTTCTGTCGTATCGAGTTAATAAGGCGCCTTGACTCCCTGCATAAAAGATATCTGGTTTTGTAGGATGTTGAGTAATCCAACCACTTTCACCACCACCAACGGGATAATACCACCCGTGATTTGACCCGCGCCCTAGTTTATGATCCCATCCATCACTTGGTACAGCAACTGTACTATTATCTTGTTGGGCTCCAGCAACGTGATATGGTACATCACTTGTGGTCATAACATGATATAATTGTGTGGTGATATAATCTTGTTCAGTCCAACTTTTCCCGCCATTAATGGTTACATTTCCACCACCATCATTAGCATTAATCATACGCTCTGGGTTGTTTGGATCAATCCATAAATCATGATTATCACCATGAGGGACTTGAATTGTGATATCAAATGTTTTTCCACCATCCAATGATTTGTATAAACCTGTATTTAAGCCATATACCACATCCTTATCCCATGGATCGGCATATATTCTAGAATAATAAAATGCACGTTGTCTTAATTTGCGTTCATCATTTGTTCTCGTCCATGTTTTTCCGGCGTCATCAGATCTAAAAACACCACCTTCATTAGCTTCAACAATAGCCCAAACTCGATTAGAATCTGCAGGAGAAACCGTTACGCCAATTTTTCCAATTGGACCTTCTGGCATACCTGTGTTTTTTGTGAGGTCTGACCACGTTTCACCACCATCTGTACTTTTCCAGAGCTTGCAATCTGGTCCACCACCCCACATTTTCCATGCCTTACGTTGCACCTGCCATGTACTTGCATATAAAACTTTTGGATTGTTTCTATCAATAATTAAATCTACTGCTCCAGCTTTTTCGCTAACAAACAATGTTTTATTCCACGTGTTGCCACCATCAGTACTTTTGAAGACGCCACGTTCTGGATTATCACCATAAGGATGACCTAAAGCTGCTACATAAACGATATCTGGATTTGTAGGATGAATACGAATACGAGATACAGCTTGTGTTTCTTTTAGACCCAAATGACGCCAAGTTTTGCCACCATCTGTAGTTTTATAAACACCATCACCTTGTGTGATACTGCCTCGTAATTGTACTTCTCCCATCCCTATATAAACAATATCAGGATTGGTTTCAGCAACGGCTACGGCACCAACAGATGAACTAGTAATTTGACCATCGGTTACGGGTGACCAATCGTTACCACCATCAACAGTTTTCCATAAACCACCACCTGTAGCTCCAAAATAGTATTCGTTTGGCCTGCCAGGGCTTCCGGCTGCACCTAAAGAACGACCACCTCGATATGGCCCTATATTTCGCCATTCTAACTGATTGTAAAACTCTTTAGGAATTTGGGTATCTTGATTATTGGTTGATTGTGCTATCAGGTTCGGCAAGTTAAAAAGTAGAAGAACCATGAAAAACAGCATAGTAAAGCGTTTCATAATTGGAATTAGTTTTTAGAAAAAAGTTGGTTATATATTGTGTTCTAAAATTACCAAATAAAATCAGTAAAATGAATGATATCATATTTATTAATACATCTATATTTAAATAGATTAAGATGTTAAAACATTTAATCTAATACTTCAACAATTGCCTCTACTTCACAGGCCATATCCCAAGGTAATGATGCCATGCCAACTGCCGAGCGCGCATGTCTTCCACGGTCTCCAAAGACTTCTATCATCAAATCGGTATATCCATTTATAACTGCTGGCTGTTGTGTGAATGTTGATTCAGCATTAACCATCCCTAATACTTTTACTATTCTTACAACTTTATTTAAATCGCCAAGTTCATTTTTTAGGATAGCAATATGATTAATAGCCGTTAATCTTGCAGCTTCATAACCTTGCTCAATAGTTAAATCAGTACCCACTTTACCAACAATACGATTCCCTTTAGAATCTCTAGGGCCATTTCCAGATAAATAGATTTGATTACCACTTTTTACGGCAAATTCAATTTTTATGCCTTTAGGTAAAGTAGGTTGTTTAAGCTCAATACCCATTGAAATAATTCGTTCTTCAACATCATAATCATAAAGGGCTTGAGTAGCTGTGCTGTTTTTAGTTTCATTTGCACATGAAACTAAAAGAAGAAAAAGAAATGGCATTAAAAATTTCATAATTAAGTGTTGAGAATTAAACCTGCATTAAAGTTATGAAATTTATAGGTTATAGGGTATTAGTTCTAATAATTCTACTGATAAATATCATATTTTTTCTGAAATGTATCTATTAATTTTAAAGAACTAAACTTAAAGATTATGATACCAAAGAAAAACCCAAATGTAGATGTAGGACGAAATAGTAGTTTATATTTCGCTATTGGACTAATAATTATGCTATCAATAACCTATAGTATGATTCAATATAAAAGTTATGATATTAAAAAAGATTCTTCAGAATTAGTTGAAATGCAAGAAGAATTTGAAGATGATATTCCTATTGTAAATCATGAAACACTTCCACCTCCTCCGCCACCGGCAGCTGCACCTGAAATTATAGTTGTTGTTGAAGATATTGATGAGGTTGAAGAAACGGTTATAGAGAGTACTGAAACTACTCAAGAAGAGCAGATTGCTGATTATGTGGCAGTAGAGGAAGTTTATGTAGAGGAAGTTGAAGAAGAAATAGAAGTTCCTTTTTCTGTAGTAGAGCATGTGCCGGTTTTTCCTGGATGTACTGGTGATAATAATGATGAATTAAAAGCATGTTTCGAGAAAAAAATCCTTAATCATGTGATGAAAACTTTCAAATACCCTGATCGGGCTATGGAAATGGGTTTACGAGGGAAGGTTTATGTATTGTTTGCTGTTGGAACTGATGGTTACATCACCAATATAAGAACCCGCGGCCCTGAAAAGATATTAGAAGATGAGGCTGTTCGAATTATTGCTTCGTTGCCAAAAATGACGCCAGGGATGCAACGTGGAAAACCTGTAAAAGTACCTTATAGTTTACCAATTAATTTTAAACTCATACAGCAGTAGTGTTATTATGATTTTGAAGACCTTGCCAATCATATGAATTAATTCTATAAATAATGAATCTATTTTAAAACTTGCATTGACCATGTGAAAACTAGCGATCATAAGATGTTTTAATCGCATTAAAAAAGTACGGTATGCTACTCCTTTTTTAAATTTGGTTGGCCCTTTACATTAAAATCAAAAATATCATTACGTGCATAATGACCAATCACATCAAAATCAAGTTTGCTTCGTTTTATATCTTCTAAATCTAATTCAGTAACCAAAACGCCAGCTTCGTTAAATAGTGGGCCTGCAATAATTTTTCCAAGAGGGGATACTATGACAGAGCCCCCAGGGCAGAAATTTTCATCTTGATTGGCAACTTCATCTTTATATTTATCTGGATACATTGAGGCGGTCATGTATTGATTACAACCTAAAACAAAACAACGTCCTTCCAATGCTATTTGCTGCATAGTTGCTGTCCATTGGTCACGTGAATCTGCAGTAGGCGCTATGTAAATTTCTACACCTTTTAAATACATACTCATTCGTGCTAATGGCATATAGTTTTCCCAACAAATGAGTCCACCTAGTTTACCTATTTTGGTATCAAAGGTGACCAAAGATTCTGCGCCCGCTTCAGCCCAAACTAGCCGTTCAGTTCCTGTAGGTTTTATTTTTCTATGTACACCAAGTAAGCCTTCAGTAGGAGAGAGGTAAATCATAGAACAATATAAACTGCCATTGGTTTGTTGCTTTTCAGTTATGCCAATGACCATGTAAATATCTTGTTCTTTAGATAATTGTTCTAAACGAGTGAGGTCCTCACTTTCTAAATCTAAACTGTTATTGTAATAATCAGCATAATGTTCTCTTCCCTCATCTGTTCTACTACCAATAGTGGCGCCAAAAGAAAAACCTCTTGGATATCCGGGAATAAATGACTCGGGAAAAACTATGAGCTCACAACCTGCTTGGGCTTGTTGTTCTGCAATTCTAACTACTTTTTGAAGGGTACTCTCCTTATCAAAAAACGCAGGAGCGTCTTGTACAACGGCAACTTTTACTTTCATGTTTAATCCTTATATTCTTTTCGCTTAATAAATCGTGCTGTTATTATTTTTATATCTTTAAGAGGCTTGTCCCTTTCATTTGTTTTCATAACAGCAATTTTATCTACAACATCCATACCACTAACAACCTGACCGAAAACCGTATAATTTTGATCTAAATGTGCAGCTCCTCCTTCAGTTTTGTATGTTATCCTGTGAGCTTCTGGATAACTATATTTTGGCATAGATTCCAATTCAATTTCAGTTAATGAATCCAATTGTTTTTTAATGCTTTCGTATTGTGTTTCCTTGGATTTATCCCAATTATCAAATAAGCCTTGCAATTTTTGCTGCAACTTTTTTTGCTTAGGATTATTGATAACATTATTGTAAGCCAGCCATTTGTTAATTCTTCCCACGGCAATATCTAATGTACTGTCATTGTAAACACGTCCTTGGACGATGGTGAATTGTGTGCTGCTTGATTCCCTATTTGGGTTGGTATTGTCACCTTCTCGCGCCGCATTAAGTGCACCGCGTTTATGAAATAAATTAGGTTGAAATTCTGGCGGTATTCTATAAGGCAAATCTGTTTCACCGGGTACTTTATCCGATGTCAACTTCTTAGTTTCTGGATCACCTGTTTGAATTATGAAATTTTCAATTACTCTATGAAAAGATAAGCCATCATAGAATTTGTCATTAACTAATTTGATAAAGTTATCACGATGCTGAGGTGTTTCATCTGAGAGTCGCATGATAATGATTCCAGCATCTGTAACCATTTCAATATCTTTGTTAAGATCACTTTTTTCAACTTTGTTTTGAGCATTACTATTGAAGCTAATCATTAATGAAAAAGATAATATTAGGGATCTAATAGAGATTTTATACATTGCAGTGTATGGTTTATTCGGTTAAAAATTTTCTAATATCATTAGATAACTTTATTAAATCTGGTTCATGCGTATACATCATATGACCACCTTCATAGTAGGTCATACTTACACGTTCTCGAACAATGCCATTTCTAGAAAAAGTGTATTCGGCATCAAAAAATGGTGTTATTAAATCATAATAACCACTTGCAACCAATACTTTCATTGCTGTATTTCTGCGCATGACTTTACCTAATTGTGGCGCAGTGTTAACTGGCATTGGTTCCCAATAGGATCCATCAGGTACTGTTCTCCAGCGCCATTTAGAACCTATACTCCCGTTTGACGTTAAATAAGGTCTGTTCATTTCAATATTTAAGGCAGATGCATAATAGTGGTTGAGGGCAGCAGTATATGCCGCACTAATTTGATACGAAGCCGGATCTCCCAGGTTAGGTCCTTCAGAAACATCATCGGCCTCATCTCCCATAAATCTGCCATCAAGCCTACCTATAGCAAAACCTTTTTCTGCCAATAGATTTTTCTGAAAGCGATGCATTAAGATGCGATTATTAGATCTTGAAATATAGGCCTTATCTAAACCGGTAAAATAGGCCAGTTTTTCAGCTATGCTATTTTCCTCTGAAGCACTTAAAAGCGAACCTTTATAAAGTGCAGGCCCATAAGTATTGTACGTAAAATCACGAGATTCATCAACAAATGCTTCTAGTGATTTACCTCGACCGGCTTTTTTATGATACCAAGCAGTGGCAGCCATACTGGGCAAATATGTAAGATATGATGTGATATTATCGTGCATGGATGTAGAACCATCATAGTCTAATGCTTGAGAGATAAGAATCAATCCATTGAGAGCCATATTTTGCCCGCCATTTTCTAAAACATTAGCAACGGCTGCGGCACGTGTTGTGCCGTAACTTTCACCAGCCATATACTTAGGTGAATTCCATCGTTTATTCTCTGTTATCCATTGACGCATAAATTTAGCAATTGACGTCGCATCTTCATTCAATCCCCAATAATCGTCAACTTTTCCATTTCCTATTACACGGCTATAGCCGGTGCCAATGGGGTCAATAAAAACGAAATCAGTAAGGTCTAATAAACCATTAGTATTGGTTTCAAGTTTGAAAGGAGCCGCACCGTCATCAGATTTTGCATCAGAATCTACTTTAACCAGTTGGGGGCCAAATAAGCCCATATGAAGCCATACGGAAGCCGAACCCGGCCCGCCATTAAAGACAAATGTTACAGGACGGTTTGAGGATTGAACATCATCTTGTATATAGGCTACAGACCATAAAGAAGCGACGGGTTCTCCGTCATTATTTTTAAGATAAGTTTCTTTTGCTACAGCTGTATAACTTATGGTCTTATTGCCAAAAACGCCTTTGTGTTGTGTTACAAAAGATTTTGCTTCAGGAATTGGTTTTGAGTCTATTTGTTCCGCTTCTTGAGAAAACACAAACAAACATGAAAGGCATAATATTATTGCCAAATAATTATTTTTCATACTATGGATTTTAATCTCAGTTAATCGTATTTTTTATCATTTGTTTTTCTTGGTAATTTTTCTTCTCGCTGCGATGTTTGCCATATAAAATAGGCAATGATCGTTGCTGCTTGTTTAAGATCCTCAGCCACCAAATGATCAAAATTATCCATGTTAGAGTGATGTGTTTTAGTAGAATACGCAATTGGTTCTTGAATGAACTGAAACCCTGGGATTCCCGCTATATCAAATGCTAAATGATCTGTACCTCCGGTGTTGCCTAAACTAATGGTGGAAGCATCTAGCTTGTGAAAAGGTTTAAACCATTCTCTAAAAATGGGAGATACCGCTTGATTACCTTGTAGGTAAATCCCTCTAATTTTTCCAGTACCATTATCCATATTATAATAAGCTGAAACATTTTTCTGAGCTTGTTTTAATGTTGAAACACTAAACCCGTCCAAATTGGCATAATGTTTACCTACATATTTACGTGAGCCAAAAAGCCCTTGCTCTTCACCTGTCCAAAGAGCGATTCTTAATGTACGCCTTGGTTGGATACCCGTTTCTTTGATCGTCTCTATAAGAATTCTTGCAGCTTCCATCATAACTGCTGAACCAGAGCCATTGTCGGTGGCGCCAGTGCCGGCATGCCATGAATCAAAATGAGCACCAAACATCACCACTTCATCTTTAAGATCTGTACCAGGAATTTCTGCAATAATATTGTTTTCATTGCCTTCTGGGTTTGTATATTTTGATTGAGAGTCTACGCTGAGGCTAACAGGGACTCCTTTTTGAATCATTCTAAAAATACGGTTATAGTGTTCAATTGCTAAAGTGATTTGCGGTACAACATATTTATCGTTATCACGTGCATTACCTTCGGCAGTTCTAGCCCCAGAAACAAAGACAGTTCCTAAGTCACCTTTATAACTTCTATCTAAAACAGCAATTGGTTTTTCTGCCTCTAACAATTGATAAGTTGCTTGTCTTAATGTAAGTCCAGAGTTTCTGCCAAAGCCACTAAAATTTCTTGGTGCAGGAGTATTTGCATTGGCTAATTTTAAAAGACTCTCACTATCATGACGTGTTGCTGTTGCCTCAAAAGCTTCTTCTACGGGTCTAATACTATCTAGTAAAACAAATTTTCCTGCGAGTTTGCCTTCGTATTGTTTTAAATCTTCAATTTTTTTTGCATCTAAATAAATAACGTCACCACTTCCAGTTGTAGGAGCAGACCAAGCTTTTGGATAAGCAAGAATTGGCCAATACGTTGGTGATTGGGCATGCATTTCAAAATGTGTCATGTCCCAACCACGTCCAAAGCCCTCCCATTGTTGGAGTTCTGAATTTTTCATCCCCATTTTTGAAAGCTCATCTTTTGCCCATTCAGCTGCATTTTTGAGCCCAGTGGATCCTGTGAGGCGTTGACCGTAAACATCGGTCATCCAACTGGCTATGTCCATGACTTGGCTATTTTCCATGCCGTGTTTCTTGATTATATCAGCAATATCATCTGTTTTAGTATCTTGAGCATAGCTACTAATCGATAGCGCTATTGCAAATAGTATTAGTATTTTTTTCATGTTGGTATATGATTGTGATTAGTTAATTAGTTTCATTGTTTCTCCAGCACTTATTTTAAAAGGCAAAACATTTTGACGTGGCGGGTAAAGACATGTTGTAAATTCTGAAAAGGCACAGGGTGGATTATAAAGTTTGTTAAAATCGATCATGACGACACCGTCTGTCTCAGGTAAATCTAAATACATGTATCGACCTCCACCATATGTGTTTTCAACAGAAGATTCATCACTTACCATAGTAAAACCATTTTCACCAACATCTAAAGTATAAGATTCCTCTTTATATATAAATGTTACTTTGCCTATAAAATCAACGCTACGCTTACCGTCTACTTCCGCTTTTACTACTTCTGATTTTAGACTTTTAAAATATGAAAACTGAGCTTCAAAGATAAATTCCGAATTCAATTCAAACCATTCATAACCTTTAAAGGCATTAATAAATGGATTCTTTGCATCCCAGACTCTTAGGTATTTTTGACCTGATCTCGTAATAATCTGCCAACTTAAGCGGTTATGTTTTATTTTTTGAGAACTACCATATTTATCAAAGTTTAAACTAGTATTAACAATACTATCCTTCGCATTAGACTTGATAACAATGTTTTCTGAAGCATTAAATATCAAACGGTTATTATCTACTATAATACTGCCAATTGTTTTAGGGATATCATCAATATTAAAAACAAAAGTGTTTTTTTTATCACTGCCAAATGTGGTTGTGTCATCTTCTATTTTATATAAAGCAATTAATTGAAGATAATTGTTTTTGCGCTCTTTTGTTTTGGAGTCTAAAAATGCTTTCCAATTATATTGATATGCACTATCAATTACAAAACGTTGATTTTCTTTTTTGCAAGATGCAAGTAAAAAAACAATCAATACAATTTGTAAATATTTCATGGTTAGCAAATGAGCCTAGAAAGTTAAAGAATTTAAATTAAAAGATTTTGAGATATATTAATTTTATTAGAATTACCTTGGTATCGGTAACTTTTTTCATTTAGATTCGTCATAAAGTTATTAAACTAAAATGAGGTTAATTTTATTAGATGAAACTATTTGCAAAGGAAGTTGTGAGTTCAATAAAAAATATAGGTGCTATAGCGCCAAGTTCTAAGTATTTAGCAAAGGATATAATTAAGCATATAGATTTTAAAGAAAATCAAGTTATCTTAGAATTTGGTTGTGGTAATGGGGCAATAACAAGACAAGTTTTAAAACAAATACCTGCTAGCTCTAGATTAATTTCACTTGAAATTAATGAACCATTTTTAAAACATTGTCAAAATTCATTTAGTATTTACAAAAATTTTGAAATTTATAATCATTCAGCTATTGAGTTTGATGTGCTTTTAAAACAATTACAAATAGAAAAAGTAGATTACTTAATTTCTAGTTTACCTCTTGCTATTTTGCCAAAAACAGATTTGGATGACTTGTTTAAAAAAATACCCAATTACCTAGAAAACAATGGAAGCTTTCTACAATATCAATATAGTTTGAATAAATACAAGTATTTGAAAACAGTATTTGATTCTGTAAAGTTAGATTTTACACCAATAAATTTGCCCCCAGCATTTATTTATAGATGCGTATAAAAGTTTATTCTTTGACTTACGCTTAGCTTTAAAATCATCACTAGCTTGTACAAACGCTATTTCATTAGTATCACTATCTTCCTTTCAACAAATTTTAAGCCCTTAAGAGTTTTAAAATTTAATTTTTGCTGTGTTATAAGTCTTAGCTCATATTCTTGTTAACCTAAAAAAACTTTTGTCTTTATCAACTATGGCAACATCAAGCCCAGCCTTAGGGATAGTTTATATATTGGTATCAAAATTTTTATCAATGTTTTATAGGAGAACATCTTCTTTTGCTGAAAAATTGATAATCTAGACCCGGAATAAAAGTAGAACGATTCATTTTTTCATTTGTCAAGTTTAAATGAAGGTTGTTAAGAGGGAAGGGGTGATTGAGTTTCTTTTTTTATTTATAGTTAATAATATTACAGGTCATCCGTCAAAAATTACAGTTGGGTAAAATGCTTTTTAAAATAGAATGATGCTGTTGCATATTTGTACCATAATTAAAAATCATTAATCATGCAAAAACTAATAATTATCACAATGATGTTTGTCACAGCACTTGTCACATCACAAACCAATTATGAAAAAGGAATGCAAAAGGCCTTTGAGCTTTGGAGTACAAATCCTATCGAAGCCTCTAATTTATTTGAACGTATAGCAACAGCAGAAACTGACAATTGGTTGCCCCCATATTATGCTGCACAAGTTTTAATTGTTGATAGCTTTAATGAGAAAGACAAAGAAAAACTTGAAGCTAAATTAAATAAAGCTCAGGATTTAGTATATGACGCCTCGGCTATTTCAAAACAAAATTCAGAAATTTTGGTACTTCAAGCGATGTTACATACTGCGTATGTCGCTTATGACGGGGCAAACTATGGGATGAAACTTTCTCCTAAAATCACTGCACTCTATGCACAAGCAAAACAAATAGATCCGAAAAATCCTAGAGTGATATTTGGAAAAGCAGAGTGGGATATGGGTAGTGCTCAGTTTTTTGGACAAGACACAGCTCCATTTTGTAAAGATATTGAGAGTGCCTTGGAACTTTTTGCTAACTTTAAACCAGAAACTCAATTTCACCCGAATTGGGGAAAAGATAGAGCTGAACAAGTACTAAATAACTGCAAATAAAAATTAGAAATGAAGAAGCTTATTAGAATAGTATCCATTAGCCTTTTGATCGCTTTCATATTATTTATTATAGATATATTATTTGATTACGCTTCAAATAAAGATCTTGATTATAATTTTAAACCGATTGAGATCTTTGGCTTCGGTTTTATGTATAGTGCAATACTAGTTAAGACTTATGGTTATTTTGTAATGTATAGTTTGCCATTGACAATAGTAAATTCTTCATATTTTGCATATTTAAATCATCAAGTAGTTTGGAATCGATATAAGAAATACCGTCTAGCCATTGGTTTTTGTGGTTCTGTTATAATCACAATTGGGACGCTTTTTTTAGTAAGAATATTTCATAGAATGGTTTTGGATGGTGTTAGTTATGATGAATTTCTGGACACCGAGAGATTAACGTTTTATTATACGGCGCTGATAATAACAATTGTGGCATCATTATTTTTTCATGCCTTTTATTTTTATCAACAGTTACAAAAGAATAAGATAAAAGAGCAAAAAGTAATAGCAGGTACAGCAAGTGCTAAATTTGATGCTTTAAAAAATCAGTTGGACCCTCATTTTCTATTTAATAGTTTAAATGTACTCACGAGTTTAATTGAAGAAAACCCTGAAAATGCACAAAAATTTACAACGAGCCTTTCTAAAGTATATCGTTATGTGCTGGAACAAAAGAACAAAGAGTTAGTGACTGTTGATGAAGAATTGGCATTTGCAAAAACCTATATGTCGCTCTTAAAAATGCGCTTTGAGGATAGTATTATTTTTGAAATTCCAAAAGCTGCGTTAAATCCAGAAAGTAAGGTTGTACCATTATCACTTCAACTATTATTAGAGAATGCTGTGAAGCATAATATGGTAACAACCAGTAAACCATTGCATATTAAAATATTTGAGAAGAACGGTTTGTTGGTTGTTGAAAATAATTTACAACTTAAACAAATCGTGAAAAAAAGTAGTGGTGTTGGTTTAGAAAATATTAGACAGCGCTATGATTTATTAACAGATAAAAAAGTAAATATCAATCAACAAGCTGAAAGTTTTGCAGTAGCAATACCGGTGCTTACAAAACAAATATCAATCATGAGAACGCAAACAAAAGAGCAATATGACGATAGTTATGTCCGTGCTCGTAAACACGTAGAAGAAGTAAAAGAATTTTATTACAGCCTAATTTCATATGTTGTAGTTATACCATTTTTAGCATTCATAAATTACTGGACATCCTGGCATTATCAGTGGTTTTGGTGGCCAATGTTTGGTTGGGGAATCGGGTTAACTTTTCACGCATACAAAGTATATGTTAACGATGGTGTGTTAGGTCGTAATTGGGAGCGCAAGAAAATTGAAGAATTAATGAGAGAAGAAGAAAAAAATAACCGTTGGAATTAAACTTAGAAATTATGGACTATTCAGATAAAGAAAAGAAATATATAAAAGTTAAGGCTCGCGTTGAAAAACTAAGGTCATTTTACACCCATCTCACGGTATATATGGTTGTTAATGGAATTATTTATTCGATAAGAATTGTTAAAAATTTTCTCCGAGGAGAATCATTTATGGATGCCATTTTTGACTTTAGTATTTCTGGTATATGGTTGGTATGGGGAATTGTTTTAATTATACATGCCTTTTCAGTGTTTGGATTGCCACATATATTAGGTAACAATTGGGAAGAGGAAAAGATTAAGCAATTTATGGAAGAAGATAAACATAATAATTTTAAATAAAAGAAAATGAAAAAGGATAATATAGAACCGTATAGAGAGGAGCAATCATGGAATGATTATAAAAAAGAAGAAGCTTATTTAAGAGCAAAAAAGAAACTGGATAAACTCATTGGGTTTTATTGGCACCTTGCAGTTTATATCGTTATAAATACATTTTTAATTATATTGATAACCACTAACTCAGATCAAGGTTTTTGGAATTTTGGAACTTTCGCAACTCCATTTTTTTGGGGCATAGGACTGCTTTTTCATTTTCTTGGCGTTTTTGGACCAGATTTTGTTTTCGGTAAAAATTGGGAAGAGAAAAAAATGAAAGAATACATGGAAAAAGATAAGGAAGAATACAAACGTTTTCAATAAAACATTATGAATAAAAAGTATCTTCAAGCCAAGAAAAGAGTGAGGTCATTACAGTATTTTTATATTCATTTATTTTTATTTCTAATTGTAAATATTGCGTTAATGTTCAAACTTATTTTATTGGAAAAAGATGAAAGTTTAAACTTTTTTGTTTGGGTAGTTTTGAATTTTATGGTGACTTGGAGTATTGTAATGCTTGTTCATGTTTGGCTTATCTTTAAAGATAGTATTATTTTTAGTAGAGCCTATCAAAATAAGCTAACTCAGGAACTTATGAAAGCGAATCAAAAAGAATAGATATGCTTAATGATATTATTCATAGCAATATAGGTTGGTTTCATTTTATTACATCAGTATTGGCTTTATTAACGGGTACTATTGTGTTACTTAATGAAAAAGGAACAGGGTTTCACAAAAAGATAGGCTATGTTTATGTCATTTCAATGTTTGCCTTAAACTTTAGTTCTTTTTTTATTGTTAGTTTTGGAGGATTTAGCATATTTCATTTTTTTGCAATTGTGAGCTTATTAACGGTTCTTGGAGGTATGAGAGCGGTTTGGTTAAGGCATGTAAATTGGCTGGTAGCCCATTATTATTTTATGAGTTGGTCTGTAGTTGGATTGTATGCTGCGCTTTGGTCAGAAATTGGAACGCGATTTACATCAAATATGAAAGATTTCTGGTGGGTTGTAGTTTTGGTAACGGTGCTTACCATTGCAATTGGGGCGAGAATAATAAATAAAAACGGAAAAAAATTAAATTTAAGATCATGAATGTAATAATTATTGAAGACGAAAAACCATCGGCAAGACGCTTACAGCGTATGCTAAATAATTTAGACATTAATGCTGAGGTCATGCTGCATTCTGTTGAAGAATCGATGGTATGGTTTCAAGAGAACAAACACCCAGATCTTATTTTTTTAGACATACAATTAAGTGATGGTTTATCTTTTGAAATTTTTGAAGAAATAGATATTCAATCTGCTGTAATTTTTACAACTGCTTATGATGAATATGCTTTGCAAGCCTTCAAATTAAATAGTATCGATTATTTACTGAAACCTATTGATGATGAAGACCTTAAAAAAGCGATGGGTAAGTATAAAGACCGCGTGCCAGTAATGAATAAAGTTACACTTGATTTTAATGATATTAAAAACTTGTTAATCAATCCAATAGACAGGGAATATAAAAAAAGATTTTCTATTAAAGTTGGGCAGCATTTAAAGCTTGTAAATATTGACGATATAGAATGTTTTTATAGCGAGAATAAAGGGACTTATTTGTATACGACAGAAGGAAGAAACTATTTGTTAGATACAACTTTGGAGCAGTTAATAGATGAATTAGAACCGGAAAAATTCTTTAGAATAAATAGAAAATTTTTTATAAATATTAACGCTATCAAGGACATGGTGAGTTATACCAATTCGCGATTACAAGTTAAACTTCAAACCTATAAGGATCAAGATGTCATAGTAGCAAGAGAACGGGTTAAAGATTTTAAGGATTGGTTGGAGTAATTGACTATAGCTATTTCAACTTTTCAAGAAAGAATTTACTTTTCTTTTTTAGTTTATAAGTTTGATATGTATTTAATACACCAAGTTTACTCATCAATCTATAAATCTTAGTTTTTAAGTCAGGGTTTATCGGTAAATTTAGAACGACTTTGTTATTGTTTGATAGATAAAAGATAATACGATCATAGAGTCTATTATTAAATACACCGCGTTGTGAACGTTTAACGCTTAACATTAAATTTAACAAATACCTTGAATTGAAAGGGGACATTACCGTCACATCGATGGCATTGCCTTCCGTTTTTAATTTTGCAACCCAGTTACTTTCAAACTCTTCCCAGTAAAACAAATCCAAGATGTTATAATTTAAAAGAGCAGTTTGATTGGTAATTCGTTTTAACCAATTTTTATATTGATTAATGGGAAATAAGGCAGGTGAATGATCTTTTAGAACAGCCAGGTCTACGGGGGTTATTTTTTTGTGATATCCCAGCAAACAACTGCTTACTTCACTAATATTGGCATTAAGGAGTACATTGTCAGGCTTTGCCAAACTAGAAATTGTAATGTACCTTGGGAAATCAATACTATCAATGTATTCTTTTTTAAATGCTTGTTGAGGGGTATCAATTTCTTCAATAACTAAAAATTCTTTGTTGTATAATGCCGTAAGTTTTTTTGGTATTGTAATGTCATTGTGTTTAGCATCCATATGTGAATGCTTTGATACAAAATACTTGCAAGTTCCAGTCACTTCTTGACTTGCTAAAAACAATATTCTACTATCATAACCTCCAGTTACAGGTAATATAATATCATGTCTTTGGGATATAGCCTCGAGATATCCTTTAATAATTTTTGAGGCTTTTTTTGCAACGACATCTAAAGGTAACTCCTCTTTTTTAAGAACTGGAAAAAACCGTTTAACGGTTTTAGCGTATACGTTTATATAATGATTTGCTAGTAAATGTTTTACATTGTTTACGTGCGTTGTATCGCCCACAAATAAACGCTTTTTCTTAAAATGATTGGATTCATAATAATTGATAGCGTCAATGTTGGAATGAGGTTCATGCGGGATAGCAGCGTTGATAATTTTTGGTTGTGTACCGAAAGCTTCAAAATTTTTATCGTAGTATATTTCGTTTTGAGCACAGGCATCATTAAATAAGACAAACTCTTTTTGATCCTTGTATATGATAACATATTCGCCATAGAATTGAGAAATTTCCACTAAAAAATCATTAAGATTAGATCCAGAAATTGAATTTAATATTTCGGAATCTTTCAGTGCAGGGTGCTCCCAACTATAAAGAGATCCTAAAAGGTAGACTTCTATATCCTTAGTTTTTACAGTTGATACCCTTAAATCAATATGATGGTGTAAATAGTATGTTCCAATTTTTATTGTATCAAAACCGTCAAAAGAAGAAATATCTTTCGACGTCAATAAAAATTGTTTTCTAAACACTTAAATTTTGGTATTAATTTTTGCATCCTTTTTAGGTGGCATCGGACCCCTTAAGTGAATGATCAACCCATTTAAGAAATTTCGAAGAAATTGATCACCACATTCAACATATTTAGGATGATTTTCATTTCTAAAAATTGCACCTAGTTCGCTTTTACTCACTTTAAAATCTACTAAACCACAAATTTTTACAATATCGTCGTCACGTAGCTTATGCGCCACGCGTAATTTTTTAAAGATGTCATTATTTGTTAATCCCATAGGGCAAAGGTAATCCAAATATTAATCTTCTTCAATTCTATTGTCATCAAATGCTGAAGGCAATAACTTAGGAATAAATTTAATAACTAACGGGAGTAATATCATACCTCCTGGAAGTATAAAAATGGCCAGACTAGGAATGGTCTTAAAGATATCTAATAATTGATCTTGTGTTTTTTTCTGTTCATCTTCTGTTAAATCGCGAACTGTAGATTGTGTAAGGAGATACATTAAATCCTTACTCTGCTTTAATTCTTTTTGCAATCGTTTACCATTTCTAGTAATAAGTTTGTTCACCATTTTACTCGAGTTGTTGTAAAATGATTTTACAATGTTTTTTGAGCTCAATAAAGGAATACGCTCCATATTGGCTGTAAAAAAATGCACGAGAAAACTGATAGAATTTTTAATGGTGGTATCATCTACATCAAGGCTTTTGCCCAAATGGTGCAAAAATTTTAATTCGTGATCATCAATTTTTCCGTCTCCCCAAGTCGACATACAGCCCAAATCAATTGCGTATTGTTTCTCCAAATCACTTTTTAAATTAGGAATTGCGGCTTCATAACTCAATTTTCCAATGTCGTTATATCGGTATGAAGATTCAAAAAGTTTAATTAGTCCTTCATCATATTTGGTTTTTGTATTTTTTGAATTCAAAACGTTAATTGAAACGGATTCGAGAGAAGCTTCTAGATTTCTAATATAAGTGCCCGATACTCGATGTTTGCTCAAATAATCACGATAAGCAAGAACATCAATATATAACAAGGCATTGGTTAAAAAATAGTTGAAGTTTTTTGTAAGTACATTATCATCAATTTGAACACGTTTGTGAATGATTTTTTCTAATACCCCTTCAGATTTGCGACCTCCAAGAAATTCCTCAAAAACAGTACGTTTATGGGCATTAATTTCAGTATAAAAATCAATAATACTATCTATGACGTTGGTGTTTTCTTCAACTTGATGATGTGTGTAAAGTAATGCAATGAATAAATTTGTCTTACTTAATTCTTCATCGGTTAAACCTTTTTGATCTATACAAGAGTTTACTATGACTTGATTGCTACCATATATGAATCCACTTTGTCTTAAAGCCTCGTAAAAGGGCATTTCAGACATTTGGAAAATAGCATTATCTGTACCAATTTCTTTGAGGAGTTTTTTTATCCAACCAATGGCCGATGGGTTCATAAAAACTAATATTAAACTAAAAATGACCGCTTAAAGCAGTCATTTTCAGCTATTATAAATATATTATTGAATAATGCCCCCACAACTTACGCGGGCTCCGGCTGCTCCAGAAGGTTGTGATTCAAGATCATCAACACCTTCATGGACAATTATTGCTTTGCCTAAAATATCTTTTGTGTCATCACCACAACCTATACACCATTCATCTGTTGTCACAGAAATAGACCCTTTTCCTTCAGCATTTGCAGTGAAATTACCTATATCACCTTTGTGATACCCATTTTCACTACCCCATTGACCATGAGGTTGCGCCGTTGGATTCCAGTGACCACCGCTCGATTTCCCATCATCTGATGAACAATCGCTACTTTCGTGAATGTGAATAGCATGTTCTCCTTCATTTAGGCCGTTAATTACGGCTATCATAGTAACCTTATTGTCATGTTCCTTAAATGTAATATTTCCTGTGACATTGGAGTTGCTTTTAGCTTCTAGTTTAAAAAAAACAAGCTCACCTTCTTCGGTTTCTTCATTGCTATCCGCTTCTTGTATAGTGACCTCTTCGGTTTCAGTGTTTTTTGTCTTGTTGTCATTTTTACAAGAAGTGATAAAAACAAATCCTGTTAATGCTATAATAAATGTGATTTTTTTCATGATTTAATGTTCTAGATATTTTGGTTGAAATTAATTTAAACTTTCACTATTTGCAAATCTTTAAGATGATAAATGTCATATTTTATTAACTCTACATGCAATAGTTTTGTTTCATATTAATAATTTATGTCAAATACATTGGTTAATAAATACAATATTCCAGGGCCTAGATACACGAGCTACCCAACGGTGCCGTATTGGGATGATACTACTTTTTCTCTAGAACTATGGAAGCAAACCTTAAAGCAGTCCTTTATAGAAAGCAATACTACTGAAGGGATTAGTTTATATATTCATTTACCTTTTTGTGAAAGTTTATGTACATTTTGTGGCTGCCATAAGCGAATTACTAAGCAACATGAAATGGAATCACCTTATATAATTGCGTTGCTTAAAGAATGGACATTATATGTTGAGCTTTTAGAAGAACAACCAAATATTAAAGAGATTCATCTTGGGGGAGGCACACCAACTTTTTTTTCACCAACCAATTTGAAACTTCTTATTAACGGAATCTTAGAGAAATCAATTTTGGCTAAAGATTATGAATTTAGTTTTGAAGGCCATCCTAACAATACAACTGAGGCGCATTTGCAAACGTTTTATGACCTTGGGTTTCGTCGTGTTAGTTTTGGTGTTCAAGATTATAATGAAACAGTACAGAAAGCCATTCATCGTATTCAACCTTTTGAAAATGTTAAAAGCGTAACAGAATATGCAAGAGCAATTGGTTATACCTCTATAAGTCATGATATTATTTTTGGATTACCATTTCAAACAAAAGGACACGTACTAGCCACTATAGAAAAAACAAAATTATTGATGCCAGATCGTTTGGCATTTTATAGTTATGCGCATGTGCCTTGGATTAAAGGGAATGGGCAGCGTGGATTTAATGATAGCGATTTACCATCAGCATTAGAAAAACGCGAGCAATACGAGTCTGGAAAAGAATATTTAGCACAATCAGGTTTTGTGGAAATTGGTATGGATCATTTTGCTTTACCTGAAGATTCATTATACCAATCTATGGTTAATGGTGAGATGCATAGAAACTTTATGGGTTATACATCATCTAAAACTCAGGTAATGATCGGGCTTGGGGTATCATCCATTAGTGATAGTTGGTATGCTTTTGCTCAAAACGAGAAAAAACTAGAAGATTATTATAAGTCTTTAAGTGAAGGGGTTATACCGGTTTATCGTGGTCATGGATTAAGTAAAGAGGATTTATGTGTTAGAAAGCATATCCTCAATTTAATGTGCGATTTAAAAACATCATGGGTTTCAGAAGATTTAAAATTCAATGAATTACCGGACGTATTAATAAAATTAAACGAAATGGAACGCGATGGATTGGTTAGTATTGATTCCAGTTCAATTGTAGTAACAAAAAAAGGGAGGCCTTATATCAGGAATGTTTGCATGGCATTTGATTTACGCTTACAATGTAAACAACCCCAAACGAAATTATTTTCAATGACCATTTAATTAAAAGATTATGAGCATAAAAAAAATTATTGTACCAGTAGATTTTTCAAAACATTCAGAGTATGCTTTAGAGGCAGCTTCTACAATAGCAAAAAAGTATGGTGCGGAGCTTTTGGTTCTTCATATGCTAGAATTATCAGATTCAGTTTCTTTAACACAAACGGGAAGTGATAATGTAGCTCAGGCTGTATTTTATTTAAAATTAGCTGAAAAAAAGTTTGATGCTTTTTTGGATAAGGATTACTTAGAAAATGTTAAAGTCAAACCAATTGTTAAGCATTTTAAAGTGTTTAGTGAAGTCAATGAAGTAGCCAAAGAGCATGACGTTGATTTAATTGTCATGGGATCTCATGGTACCGGAGGTGTTAAAGAACTTTTTGTGGGTTCTAACACAGAAAAGGTTGTTCGTCACTCTGATATTCCTGTATTAGTGGTAAAACACAATCCCATATTAATGGATTTTGATAATGTAGTTTTTGCCTGTGATTTTTCAGAAGAATCTATACCTGCGTATTTAAAGGCCTGTAAAATGTTTGAGTTGTTAGGGTCTAAAATGCAGATGCTTTACGTCAATAGACCGGATGCGAGTTTTTTAAGCACTACTGAAATTGAAAAAGTTGTAGCAAACTTCTTTAAAATTGCAGATCATAGTTTAAACAAAATGAAGGAAGTACATTATGTGTCGGATTATAGTGTTGAAAGAGGGGTTCTTAACTTTTCTAATGTTATTGGGGCCGATTTGATTGCGGTTGTAACCCGGGGAAGAAAAGGTTTGTCACATTTCTTTGAGGGGAGTGTTTCTGAGGATATTGCGAATCATTCGACTTTACCAGTAATGACATTTAGATTTTAAAATATTTTTTTATTTAAATATAGAAAGGAGCTTTACTATTAATAGGTAAGCTTCCTTTTTTAGAAAGTTTATGGTTTTTTATAAGGTTGATATTTAAATAAGACATTTTAGTCCGAATATGATTTATATCATATTTTAAAGATGATTTAGGATTTACATTTGCAGTATTAAACTAAACAAATTATGAAAATAACACTAAAATTATTCACCGTTTTATTCGTGTCACTGCTATTGAGTTGCGGTGGTAAAGAAGAAAAGAAAAAAGAAAAAGTTCAATTAAAAAAACAAACCACAGAAAAAAAGGCCGAGACTAAGTCTACTGTACCACCATCAAAAACCATTGATTTGGCAAATAAAGGGGTTGGCCCTATTACATCATTAACACTTCCTGACACGATAGATCAAAATATGGTAATTAAAGGAAAAGAGGTTTTTGATAAAATGTGTACCGCCTGTCACCGAACAGATAAAAAGTTTATTGGTCCTGCTCCAACAAAATTATTGGAACGTAGAACACCAGAATGGGTAATGAATATGGTGCTAAACCCTGATGAAATGGTGCAAAAAGATCCATTAGCAAAAGCATTACTAATGGAGTTTAATGGGTCTCCGATGGCTAATCAAAATTTAACTGAAGAAGAAGCAAGATCAGTATTAGAATATTTCAGAACCTTAAAATAAAAACCAATGCAAACCTTTAAAAAAAGCATGCTGTTATTGCTAACTATTGTAGCATTTAGCGCATGTAAAAACGAAACA
>JAGSHF010000082.1 GCA_023954685.1 Flavobacteriaceae bacterium
AGTGTAGTAGCTTGTAAAGAAGAGCCTAAAAATGAAGTGGCTGAAGTTGAAGTCATCCCTGGGATTGTTCTTGAAAACATGGATAACTCGGTAAATCCAAAAGATGACTTTTACAATTACGTAAATGGAAGCTGGGCAAAAAATAATACAATTCCGGATGAAGAATCACGATGGGGTGGATTTGGTGTCTTGCGTAAATCAACACGTGCTGATGTTCTAGAAATCCTTAAAACCTCGAAAGAATTAGGAAAATACGAAGAAGGGTCTGATCAGAAAAAAGCACTGCTTGTTTTTGAATCTGAATTAGATACCGTAGCTAGAAATGCTGCTGGCATTACACCTATCAAACCATTATTAGCCGCTATTGATGGCATTGGCAGTCTTGAAGACATGCAAACTGTATATGCAACTGTTAATGGTGTTGGTGCTCCTTTTGCTAGTTTAGCCTCTTTCGGAGATTTAAATGATAGTAGTATGAATACTGCCTATATTACAGAAGGTGGATTAGGTTTACCTGATAGAGACTATTACATCCTTCAAGATGACAAATCTAAAGAAAGAAGACAACAATATACTGATCATGTCTCTAGAATGCTTCAATATATTGAGTATAACGAAGCAGATGCTAAAAAAGCTGCAGATATGATTTTGGATTTAGAAACTAAATTGGCTGAACCTCGATTGGATAAAGTACAAAGTAGAGATGTTAGAAATTTTAATAATCCACGATCATTATCTCAATTAACTGAAATGACTCCCTCAATTGATTGGAATAAATTTATTACAGATTATGGCGTAACTAAGAAATTAGATACAATAATGGTTGTACAACCAAAATACATGAAAGCCTTAGAAGAAATACTTACTTCAACAAGCATCGATGATATCAAAACCATTATGAAGTGGAGCACTTTAAGAGGCACTTCTGACTGGTTGACTACTGAAATAGAAAAGGCAAATTGGGAGTTTTACAGTAAAACGCTTAACGGGTCTAAAAAACAACGTACTGCTGAAGAGCGTGCTCTTGGAACAGTTAGTGGTAGTGTTGGTGAAGCTATTGGTAAACTATATGTAGAAGCAAAATTTCCGCCAGAAGCCAAAGCTAAGGCTGAAAAAATGATAGCTAATGTAATTTCTGCATTCCAAATTAGAATTAAAAAACTCGATTGGATGAGCGAAGAAACAAAGGTAAAGGCTATCGAAAAGTTAGACAAATTTACTGTTAAGATTGCCTATCCAGATGAGTGGGAAGATTATTCTGCGTTAATGATTGAAGAAGGTAATAGTTATGCTGAAAACATGATGGCAGTTGGAGATTGGAGTTTAAAGAAAAGTATTGCAGAAATTGGTGAACCAGTTGATAAAAAAGAATGGGGAATGCCTCCTCAAACGGTAAACGCTTATTTTAACCCATTGAATAACGAAATTGTATTCCCAGCGGCAATCTTACAACCTCCTTTCTACAACTACACAGCTGATGAAGCTGTAAATTATGGTGGTATAGGTGCTGTAATTGGTCACGAAATTTCTCATGCATTTGATGATAGTGGAGCACGTTTTGATGGTGATGGTAATGTAAACAACTGGTGGACACCAGCAGATCTTGAAGAATTCACTAAAAGAGGTGATGCATTAGCTGAGCAGTATAGCGCTATTGAAGTTCTTGATAGCGTAAATATTAATGGAAAATTTACATTAGGTGAAAACATTGGTGACCTTGGTGGTGTATTAGGCGCTTATGACGGCTTACAATTATTCTTCGCTGAAAATGGAAGACCTGATGATATTGACGGTTTTACAGCAGAACAACGTTTCTTTATGTCTTGGGCAACTGTATGGAGAACGTTAACTAGAGAAGACGCTTTGAGAACACAAATAAAAACAGATCCACATTCTCCAGGGATTTACAGAGCAACGCAACCTCTTAAAAACATTGATGCTTTCTACGAAGCTTTTGGTATTGAAGAAGGTGATGCTATGTATTTGGCTCCTGAGAAACGCGTGAGAATTTGGTAATTATAGACCTATTTAACATAAAAAAAGCAGCTCATTGAGCTGCTTTTTTTATGTTTCATTGTAAACGATTAATATTTTTTTGCATTTTCTTTAATTGCAGTTAATGCATTTTTACTAATAATAGCCATATTAAAATTTGGTTCCATTACCAAAGCTTCATCCAATAACGCAATTGCTGAATCAACATTAGCTTCTGGCTTCTCTTTATAACTGGCCAAAGCTTTTAAATATAAAAATGCAGCTTTCATTTGAACTTGATATGGGTTCTGTCCTTCATAAAAAGTACGCATAATGCCGTCTTTTGAGTTTGCAATGCCGTATGTAATATTCAAATTGGCACCAACCATATCATCAAGCTGAATTTTTAAATCCGCCATTTCATATGCTATTAAAGCATTTGGAGCTCGTTTGAACAAAATCTCATATTGCTCTAATGATCGTTTGGGTTGATTAACAGCTTGTAATGAAACCGCTTTAACCTCAACGGCCATATCGCTATCATTTTCATTCCTCTCAACGCCAATGGTGTTTAAAGCTTGAATATGTTTGCCTTCATTCATATATAATACAGCAAGCGTATCTTGTCTTGCTTGGCTCGGCTCTAAAATATTTAAATGTGTTAATGCGTTGACAACGCCTTGGACATCACCTTGAGTTTTCATTTGTGCATAATAAGCTTCATAATGCTTTAATAACACATCATTACTTTGGGCACTCAATTGCATTGCAAAAACTAAGGTTATCAATTTTACTAAATTCTTCATGATCTTCATTTATTATTTTCAATTTGCAATATTAAAAAATTTAGACATTAAACATGCCAACAAAACGCTAATTCTTTATATATCAATAAAGCAGCAATAAAATAATTAATCTGTAAAAAGCATAAACTATTGTTTTGATTTCAATTAATTTAATCATCTCGAGAAACTAAATTAAATTGAGTAACTTTAAGCAACATCAAAACTTTATTATAATGGGGATTAAAAATTTTAAGGGTGCACGAAAAACACAAGAACAAAATGATAACGCTCTTATTCAAGTAAGAGATTATATGACCACAAATCTCATAACCTTTAGACCCGAGCAGTCCATTGAGACAGTCATAGAAACGCTTATAAAGCATAAAATTTCAGGCGGACCTGTAGTTAACAATAATAATGAGTTAATAGGTGTTATTTCAGAAGGCGATTGCATAAAACAAATTAGTGAAAGTCGTTATTACAATTTGCCAATGAATCATAGAAGTATTGGAGATTGTATGGCTGAAAATGTAGAAACTATTGATGGTAATATGAATGTTTTTGACGCAGCTAATAAATTCCTTGAATCAAAAAGACGTCGATTTCCTATACTTGAAAACGGAAAATTAGTTGGCCAAATTAGTCAAAAAGATATCTTAAAAGCAGCCATTCACTTAAAAGGTCATAATTGGAAATAGCCTTTTTTTATTGTTTTTTAACATGCTGCCATTTAATCATCAACTTGCCATAAACATTTAAACAATATTAATTTAAACAATCAGCTTAAAAAAACTAGGCGTCTCTATTCTCGTTTTACCAAAGCATAATAATCTCCATCAAGTGGCAAGTAGCCTTGATCATAAACGAAATAATATACCTTACCAGCTTTGGTGGTATAAATACTCGTAAAATAATTAAAATCAAATCCTTGCTCTATAAGTTTTGTACGTACAGTTTTTGTTTTTTGGTCTGGATTAAGAGTTTCAAGAATTCTGTAGTTTTTACGTAGTCGATTATTGGTGTTTCGTATTAAATTCTTACTGTCTTTATTTACGCGATTATTGTATGCATTTCTACACCCATCGCTACAGAATTTCTTATCAATACGGCCCACTATTTTATCACCACATTCAGGACATGATCTTTGCATAATCTTTTATATTTAATTCATACCACGAGGCTTTGGTATCTTCATAATTAAAATCCTCTATATGATTTAATCCAATTTTTTGTAGCACTTTATTTGACCCTATATTACCAATAAGCGCAATACCAGTTATGGTTTCGTATGCTTTTACCTTAAAGCCATAGTTTAAAGCTACCAAGGCCGATTCTGTTGCATATCCTTTCCCCCAATATCGAGGTATAAAGCGATACCCTATATCATAAAAATCTTGCTTACCGTTAAGCGCATCCTTTTCGCCTGTATTAAATTTTAGGCCAGACCAACCAATAAAATCCCCTGAAGATTTTTCAATAGCCGCCCAACGTCCAATACCTCGATCTATATATTGTTCTCTTATAGATTGAATATATTTCTCGCTTTCTTCTCTTGATTTTATAGGCTTGTTTCCCAAATATTTATGAACAACAGGGTTGGAATCCAATTCAAACATACCCTCAAGATCAGTGGGCAAAATTTCTCTGAGTATAAGTCGTTCTGTTTCTACAAAAATTTTCATTTCAATCTATCATTTTTGAAGCGAGCTCCTTAAATAATTTATAAGCTACCATCGCAGTCATATTATTAATATCTCTCGTTGGGTTTAATTCCACAATATCGGCTCCTACAATAGGCACTTCTATTTTCTGAATCATTTCAATAATTTGCCTTGAAGTTAGGCCACCTGGTTCATGATGTGACACACCTGGCGCATAGGCTGGATCAAGTGCATCCAAATCCAAAGAAATATAAAGTGGCGCTTCCAAAGTGTTGATAACATCAATACTGAAATCCTTCATTTCAATAACGTTTATCTTAAAGCGTTCTGCTTGTTCTTTCTGGTGGGTATTAAAAGTTCTAATCCCTACTTGAGTCAACGAATTTAATATGTTTCTTTCCATTAATCGAGCAAAGGGTGATGCATGTGAATATGGGTTACCTTCAAAATCATCATACAAATCGGCATGAGCATCAAATTGAAGTACATGTAAACCACGATACTTTGCAGCATGTGCCTCAATTATTGGGAAAGCAATAGAATGATCACCTCCTAAACTGATTAATTTATGATCTCCTTTTATAGCCTCACCTACGCTTTCTTTAATATTCAAATACGCAGATACCGGATCCTCAGATGAAAAAATAATATCGCCACAGTCCTTAAAATTCTCCCCATCAACAATAGCTTTACCTTGTTCGCAAAACCGATTAGCAGAACCTTCTGTATCCATCAATCGAATGTGCTTTGGTCCTTGAGCTGCACCAGTTTTATACGAGGAATTTGCATCAAATGGTATTCCAATTAGTTTAAGCATGTGCTTCTTTTATATATATTAAGTTATCTGGGAAACCCTCATCTTCTAGATCCGAACGCCACTTAAAATCAAACTTACTTAGCAGCGCCTTTGAGGGCTCGTTATCTTTATTTGTACAAGCAATTATAGTATTAAATTTAAGTTTGGAAAATCCAAAATCCAAAACGGATGACATCGCCTCACTTGTATACCCTTTTTGATGTTCATCAGGATGCAATTCGTAACCAATTTCGGCTTCTGTTTGATCTGGGTTATAATTCCACAAACATATAGTTCCTATTAATTTTGAACTCTCCAATTTACATATACCCCAATAACAAATACGCCCTTGGGCAGTGTCTTTAAGTTTTTCGTTGATATACGTGTTCATTTCTAATATAGAACTCGACTTCTCTCTTCTGATATATTTTAAAACACCGGGGTGAAATCTAATATCAAATAAATCGTTGACATCACCCAAATTAATAGATCTTAACTTTAATCTTGCGGTACTTAATGCTATAAACTTCTCTTGCATGGTAGTTTTCATATGAAATGGATACATGGTCATCCAACAACGACTTAATATTTAGAATACGATTGACATGATCAAGCCCTTTTAAATATTCCATAAACATACAAAATTATTCGTTTACAAACGACTACAAACATTTACAAACGATTTTAAATATGTAATTACCGGCTAATATTTACTTAGCCCATCATCTTTGCAGTGTCGAAACATAAGAACTCGATAGTATTAACTGTTTAACACGAAAATTTAAAATTATGAATACGCTTAGAAACAAAGTACAGTTGATTGGAAACTTGGGAAATGACCCTGAAATTGTCAATCTTGAATCCGGCAAGACCTTAGCTAAGTTTGCCATTGCAACTAATGAAAATTATAAAAATGCCGAAGGTGAAAAAGTTACGGACACGCAATGGCATAATGTGGTCGCATGGGGAAAAACAGCTGAAATCATTGAGAAATATGTCACTAAAGGCAAAGAAATAGCGATAGAAGGTAAATTAACTACAAGGAGTTATAACGACAAAGAAGGCAACAAGCGCTATATTACCGAAGTGGTTTGCAATGAACTCTTAATGTTAGGAAAATAAGACTTTAATTTAAATGATAATATAAAAAAAGAACCGCAATTGCGGTTCTTTTTTTTTTGCAAAACAAAATATCTAAAGGTGATATAGCTTTCTCACAATTGCCACATACACCTCTACTATATAGACATTGGTGTAAACTTAGTCATTTAAATATGAGGTGATTTAGTGTATTTTTTTATTATTACAACCATTTAAAGAACTTGAAAACTGGGTGTTTTTAAAAAAATAAGTCAGGTTTATTTTTCTTATCAAAAGACTCATAATGCACTAACAATAAATCAGTTATACAATTATTTAATTGAGGAAAAAGTAATATCTTTGATTTCAGCGAAATAAAATCAAGAATACATGAAAAAATTAGTACTTATTTTTCTTTCCGCAATACTATTTAATTGTGGATCTAGTAAAGACACTACCTCGACAAAACTTTCTAAAAAAACTTTAAAAGGGACTTGGGAGGTCACAGCTATTCGGTTTGTGGGCGAACAAGGATTATATAAAGCTGATATGTTCGACTTTGCAGATTCGCCTTGTTTTAAAGGCAGTACTTGGGTTTTCATCCCAAATAATGGCTCGGGCAAATTTACTACCAATGCAAGTCCCTCACAATGTGATGGTGCTGGGTCAAGAATTCACTGGTCGTTTTTTGAACCTGGTGATGGGTCTTACTTGTTTCAATTCAAATATGTTGACGATAAAAACAAACCCATTGACCCATCAAACAGTGGATATCGTTCAAAAATAGAAACTCTAACAGAAACAGAAATGAGCATGAGAGTTAGTGTGACACATAAAGGCAATCCTTTTGATGTTGTAATGACTTTTAGTAAAACTTCTGATGACATAACTTTATAAGTAACAGATGAAAAAAATAATACATTATTCGTTATCAATTGCCCTTATATTTTCTTTAGCTACAGGATGTAAAGCAATTCAAAATTCAAATAAAACACAGAGAGGTGCTGGCATAGGTGTTGCAGGAGGCGCATTGGTAGGAGGACTCATTGGAGGAAATATTGGAGGTGCTTTAATTGGCGCTGCCATTGGTGGCGTAGCTGGAGGGCTAATTGGAAACCACATGGATAAGCAAGCTGATAAAATTGAAGCCGTAGTACCAGGCGCTGAAGTAAAACGTGTAGGTGAAGGGATTCAAATTATTTTTGATGATAAAAGTGGGGTTAATTTTGCTTTTGACAGCTCAGACTTAACAACAGATGCTAAGAAAAATTTGGATGCTGTTGCTGAAGTTTTTTTAGAATTCCCTGATACAGATTTAATGATTCAGGGTTATACAGATTCTGTTGGAAATGAAGATTACAACCTAAAACTTTCTGAAAGACGAGCAAAAGCTGTTGCAAATTATCTAAAAACAAAGGGAGTGGCCAGCAAACGATTTTCAAGTATTAAAGGTTTTGGTGAAGAACACCCAAGATTTGACAACGCTGATAAAGATGGCCAGGCAAAAAATAGAAGAGTAGAAATAGGCGTATCAGCTAATGAACAAATGATTGAAGATGCCAAAGCAAATTCAAACTAATTAAATCATTTTACTCCAATAAAAAACCTCCAAGATGACATCATCTTGGAGGTTTTTTTATATTATTCACTAATACTCAATTACTGTATTGGTTGAAAATCAAAATGTTGACCTCCAATAGATGCTTCGTACATTAACCCACCTTTTGCTCGAGTAAAAACTGCAACACCTTGATTATAAGCAACATCAAAAGATGCTCCCGCTGTGATTGCAACTGCCGATGCTTGGGCATCAAATTTAAGGTTACCATTTACAAAATGGTCATAGGCCTCTTTATTTTCAAAAAAGATAGCTTCACTATATTGTTGACCTCCCAATTGTAAACCAATAGAGGCTTGTTTTAAACTCGCACCACCAACAGCTGTTCCACCTTTATAAACAATTCCTCTTCCTGCTGCACCACCTATACCAATTCCTGCTTTAGTTACTTTAGGAAAAATTACATAAGCGTAGGCATCGTTCTTAAAAGTATTCAATTTAGGCGTTGCTTCAATCATTGCATTAAGTGCTTCAATACTTTCTTTTTCTCGTTCTGGGTTGTAAGCCTGAGCATTAACCATGTAAGAACAAACAGATAGTAAGCACACTAATACTACTGATTTTTTTAAAATAGTCGATTTCATAATTTTGGATTTATTTTGTGTTATAAAGATAAGTATTTTAAAAATACTAAATTGTTAAGTATGGTATTCCAAACCATTGCAATTAACTAATTGACAAACCATTAGTTACCTCCTCTTTTTCATCTGGATTAACAAATACTAATTTCCCATCTGAGCTTTCGGTCATTAAAATCATACCTTGACTTTCTACACCACGCAAAACTCTTGGGGCTAAATTCAATAATACAGTGACTTTCTTCCCAATAACTTCCTCCGCTGTAAAACTTTCAGCAATTCCAGAGACTATCGTTCTAACATCAATACCGGTGTCAACTTTTAAAACCAACAATTTTTTAGCTTTTGGCATTTTTTCAGCTTCAATAATTGTACCTACTCTAATGTCTAACTTAGTAAAATCATCAAAGGTAATTTCTTCTTTTTGTGGCTCCACAGTTTTATTTGCAGCTTCATTTGCCTTCTTTCTGGCAACCAATTTATCCAATTGATTTTGAATTGTAGCATCTTCAATTTTAGAAAAAAGTAATTCTGCTTTACCGATACTATGATGAGCTGGAATTAAAATAGTTTTTGATGAGATACCATTCCACGACATTTCAACATCGCCTGAATTAATGTTAAGAATGGTTTTCAACTTAACTGACGTAAACGGTAAAAACGGCTCACATAAAGTAGCTAAGGCAGAAGCAATTTGAAGCGCTACATACATAATCGTTTGAGTGCGTTCTTCATCTACTTTAATAACTTTCCATGGTTCTTCTTCTGCTAAATATTTATTTCCAAGTCGAGCCAAATTCATTAGTTCTTGAGAGGCTTCTCTAAATCTATAACGTTCAATAGAACTGGAAATAACATTGGGATATGCCTTAACAGTATCCAAAGTCTCTTGGTCAACATGTGTAAGCTCGCCAGGATTAGGAACTACACCATTGTAATATTTATTTGTTAATACTACAACTCTATTTATAAAATTTCCAAAAATAGCAACCAACTCATTGTTGTTTCGTGCTTGAAAATCTTTCCAAGTAAAATCATTATCCTTAGATTCTGGAGCATTTGCTGTTAGCGCGTAACGCAATACATCCTGTTGATTCGGAAAATCTATAAGGTATTCAGGTAACCATACCGCCCAGTTTTTAGAAGTTGATAATTTATTGCCTTCCAAATTTAAAAATTCGTTTGCAGGCACATTATCGGGTAAAATATAACTCCCTTCTGCCTTTAACATTGCCGGGAAAATGATACAATGAAATACAATGTTATCTTTACCTATAAAGTGTAATAACTTGGTATTCTCATCTTTCCAATACGGTCTCCAATCTTTATTTTCGCGTTCTGCCCATTCTTTTGTCGCAGAAATATAACCAATTGGTGCATCAAACCATACGTATAACACTTTGCCTTCTCCGCCTTCTACTGGTACTGGAATCCCCCAATCTAAATCTCTTGTTACTGCGCGAGGGCGTAAGCCATCATCAATCCAAGATTTCACTTGTCCATAGACATTTGGCTTCCAATCTTTTTTATGTCCCTCTAATATCCATTCTTTAAGGAAATTTTCATGTTTATCTAACGGCAAAAACCAATGTTTGGTTTGCTTTAAGGTTGGCACATTCCCAGTTATTGCTGATTTTGGATTAATTAAATCTGTTGCATTATGACTTGTCCCACAATTTTCACATTGATCACCATAACTTTCTTCGTTGCCGCATTTTGGACAAGTGCCAATAACGAATCGATCTGCCAAAAATTGGTTAGCCTCTTCATCATACAATTGCTCGGTTATTTCTTCATTAAATTCACCCTTATCATTTAATGTTTTAAAAAACTCTGAAGCTGTATCGTGATGAATTTTCGCCGATGTACGCGAGTAGTTATCGAAAGTAATGCCGAAGTCCTCAAAAGATTTTTTAATTATGGCATGATATTTATCTACAATATCCTGAGGTGTTACACCTTCTTTTTTAGCTTTTATTGTAATTGGCACGCCATGTTCATCGCTACCACATATAAAAGCAACATCATTCCCTGTTAATCGTTTATAACGTGCGTAAATATCTGCTGGCACATAAACACCTGCCAAATGCCCAATATGAATTGGTCCATTGGTATATGGCAAAGCCGCAGTAATGGTATATCTTTTAGGTTGATTCATTGTATTGAAAACTTATGTCAGGCCGAGCGCAGTCGAGACCTAATTTAAAACCTCTCGACTGCGCTCGAGGAGACAAAATATGGTGTCTAAATATTTTTATGAAGGCACAAAAGTACGCATTTTGCACTCCAATTAGAAAAAAAATGTACATTTACAATATGTCAAAAACACTTGTAATTATTACATTATTCTGCATCTTTATTTTGAATGGAAATGCAAATATCTACGCGCAAAATCATGACACCAAAAAGGAAAACACATTGATACGCCCACCTTATTTAAAAATGGGTGATTCTGTAGCAATTGTTGCTCCTTCTGGAGTTTTAAACCACCGGGATAAAGAAGTCAATCAAGCCATAGATTTGCTGAAAAGTTGGGGGCTTAATGTTATTGTAGGTAAGCACGTTTTTAGTAAATCCAATCATTTTGCTGGTACTGATAATGAACGCGCCGATGATTTTCAAATCGCACTAGACAACCCAAATATTAAAGCCATATGGTGTGCTCGGGGTGGCTATGGAACGGTAAGAATGATTGACAAATTGGATTATACCAGATATAAAGCTAGCCCGAAATGGATTATTGGTTATTCTGATATTACTGCGATACACAACCAGCTTAATATTGAAGGCAGCCAATCTATACATGCGCTAATGTGCACAAGTTTAACCGATGATTTATCTGACATTGAGGAAAGTATAAGCTCTTTTAAAAATGCCTTATTTGGAAAATCACTTAGTTATACCATAGACGGCTCAGATTACAACAAAACGGGTAGTGTCACTGCTCCACTAGTTGGGGGCAACCTAACCTTACTTCATACCATGCTAGGGTCTAAAACTAGCATTGATACCTCTGGTAAAATTTTATTTATTGAGGAAATTGGAGAATACAAATACCATATTGATCGCATGTTACAAAGTTTAAAGCGTGCGGGGTATTTTGAAAATTGTAAAGGGGTCCTAGTTGGTGGCATGAGTAAAATGCGTAAAAATACGACCCTTTGGGGGACATCTGTAGAGCAATTAATTTTAGATGCTTTAGTTGAATATGATTTTCCAATTGCATTTAATATGCCTGCAGGTCACGACAAAGATAATCGTGCTTTAATTTTAGGAAGAATCGTTGAATTAAAAGTTAGAAAAGATAAATCAACTGTTATTTTTGATGACAAATAAAATCGATAATCTATGATTATTTCGAGTTCCATTCATCGGTAATTCATTCTTTCCTGTAAGAAAAAACTTCAATAAAAAATTATTTCACGCTATTCAACGAATAAATACAACCTATAAGCTCGATTCTGGATACATTTGATATGAACCCCAAAATTTCAGATTATGAAAAACCCTACTTTTAATGTTCCAATGTTAGTTTTATTTTTATGTTTTTTTACATGCTCAAATGAACCTTTAACGGATTCAACAGACAGTGAAGAAAATGATTTCAATTCTAATATACTCGATCGCATTACATCATTTGACGAAGACGAACATTGTGTATACACAAATCTTATAGCTGGACAGCACCACAACACAGGATCTGTGACTATTGATGTTGACGGAGATAAATTGATTGTAATTTATAGTACAAACGATGATTGGACATTGGGCACAACCCATTTAAGCATAGGCATATGCGATGATGACTGGGTACCAACCAATGGATCAGGAAGCCCTAAAATTGGTCATTTTGAATATACTGAACCCTATTCAATTGAGCCTCATCAGGTCATTTACATCATTCCAATTACAGAAATTGGTGACAACTATTGCTTTGCAGCACATGCAGAAGTTCAAGGTCCAACAGGAGGAGAAACCGCTTGGGGAGAAGGCACTTCGTTTTCAGGTAACAGTTGGGCAATGTTTGAAGAATTTAATTTATCGGACTGTAAAACAGATATCGAACATATACCAACATAAATTCTTGGTTTATATTGAAAAGATAAATAGATGCTCTACCACTGGAGCATCTATTTTTTTTAATTATTACAAATATTTTTTATCAGCGTTACCTCGTCTAATTTATCCCATACGTCATGATCAATTGGTTTTGGTGAAAACTTAAAATGTATAATTGTTATTTTTTCTTGGTCACAATAATTTACTGCAACAAGAACATTTAATGTCATTGGTTTTTTAGTGTAACGCGTATCAAAAGTTTTAACTTTTCCAATGTAATGATTATCATCTTTTCTCAAAAACAAAGCATTTGTTTTCCGCACTTGTCTCCCATCAATATTATAAAAGTCAAGCCCCAATAACCCGTCAAAATAGAGCTGAATATTTTTTTCTAAGTCACTAATTGTTACCGTCTTATTTTTTTTTATACGCCAAGCCCAAACGTAAGACCAAAAATTCGGACTTCCTTCTTTTGACCAACCTTGAGGAAATCTCAAATCTTCAAAACCCTCATATTTTATATCTTGAGCAAACCCTATTGGAAACGCTATGATTTCTTTTATCCAAGTGCTATCCGTTTTAAACACCTCTACATCTTCATTTTCTTGTCCAAATAAAAAACACGAGTACAACAATAGCACTGATAATGTAATCTTCAATTTCATAATTATATTTTTTTTCGAGTCACTCATTACGTTTTGCCTTTCGAAATCTTAACTCATCATTTCTCGTCTTTGTGAATTGATTTCTAACTTCAGTAGTAGGGATATCCTATTTTCATCGTTAATTAATTTTAGCACGAGCGTTATAAAACCAACGGTAATCATTTATGACAGTCTTAAGTTATCGTCTTGTTTTTTACTCGTTTTATATCG
>JAGSHF010000165.1 GCA_023954685.1 Flavobacteriaceae bacterium
CCACATATAAAAATGACAAAAATTTAGTTGTTTTCAGAAACATAAGTAATTAATATTTCTACCCGTCTATCTAGTTTTGGGTCACCTCCCAATGGAAATTTTCTGCGCATACCAACATATTTCATTCTACTTTTAGAAACACCTTGTTTTGCTAAATAATTATAAACATATTTTGCTCTGGCTTGAGATAAATTCCTTTTATTGGTTTTTATGTCAACGGCGTCACGTGCATTAAGTGTACAACAAACATGACCTTGAATGGTAAAATAAATTCCCTTTTTCTCTTTTAATATAGCTGCAATTTCATTGAGCGTTTCATGTGATTCTGAAGAAGCATTACTATAACCATTATTAAAAAAAATATGTTCTAAGGTAATTTTATCTCCAGCAATTAAATCACCTTTAAAAGACTCAATAGTTCCTTTTGGTACATCAACAATAACATCTAAATCGCTATTTTCCTTAATAATTTCCGGAAGTGGGTAAGCTATAATTTCTACTTTTCTATTATAACTTCTTATGGTGTTGGTGTTAATTTTAGGGCTTGAATTTAATGAGATTTCACCCTTGCCATTGACCTTTCTAATAATAGAATCATTAATGTTTTGTTCTGAAAAAACCGTCTTAATAACTTCTGCACGTTGTTTGGATAAAGTTAAATTATAGGATGCACTACCAACATCGTCACAAAATCCGTTAATTACAATTTTTTCTAGATTTACAGCTTTAATTTTATCTATGTATTGATCTAATTTTTGTTGTTCATCCTGTACAAGAACATAAGCATCAGTTTCAAAAAAAACCTGATGTTTCAAAGCGTCTTGAGCAAATGAAAAATTGAAACAAACTACTATGTATAATATATATCGATTCATTACTTGGGAGAATAAGATCAATGTAATGTATTATACTTTTAGTAAAGTTCAAATTTTATTCGACAAAATGCTAATTTAAATAACTGTTATACTTCCCAGGATTACTTAAAACCTCTAAAGCGCTATTAATCTCGATATTATGCGTTAAAATATACTCATACATTCCTTCTCTGTAGAAATAGTGTTTTATAACTTCATTTTCTATAAGTATTTTAAGCTGTGTTTTGTTGTCACTTATAGCTTTTTGCTTGAAACTATTCAATTGTTGTATCAATTGGCTGTATTTTGATGATAACTCATCGTCCAAGCCTTCTTTAGAGGCAACAATCATAGCTTTTTCAAGCGCTTTTTCGGTCTGAGTTTCAAAGGCAAAATCTCTTGACTTCAGGTAAGATTTAAAAGTGTTAAATTCTCCATCACTAAGTTTAAAAGAAGCTAGGTCAGGTGCAGAGTTTTCATAATAATATTTTGTAGCAAAATCAAAAATATAATCTTGAGCAACAATAGTTTTTGTAATATGTGCCATTTTAGAATCTTTAATATCTACATCTGGTTGTACACCACCACCATCAAAAACACTACGTCCGTTTTTAGTTTTAAATTCGGTATAATTTTCTTGTTTTACACGAGTAGCGTTACCTTTTTGATCTCTATTCCAATAATCTAATGCTTGAATGCAGCGACCAGAAGGTGTGTAATATCTAGAAATAGTTACTTTAAGTTGAGTACCATAGGTTAACGATTTTGGGCGTTGTACAAGCCCTTTACCAAAACTTCTAGTGCCGATTATAACAGCCCGATCTAAATCCTGTAAAGCACCCGATACAATCTCACTTGCCGAAGCACTGCCGCCATCAATTAAAACCACTAGAGGTATGTCAACATCTAAAGGTTCGTTTCTGGTGACATAGGTTTTGTTATATTTTTCAACTTTAGATTTTGTAGTCACCACCAATTGGCCTTTAGGAACGAAAAAATTAACAATATTAATAGCTTCTCGTAATAAACCACCAGGGTTACCTCTTAAATCAAGAATAATTTTCTTGGCGCCATCAACTTTTAATTCTTTCAAAGCATTTCCCGTTTCTCTTGCCGCAGTTGCTGTAAATTTTGACAACGCAATATAACCTGTGTTGTCATTCACCATTCTATATAAAGGAACCGCTTTTACCTCCACCTCTTGACGTGTAATCGAGGCGGTGTATGTTTCTCCCTGTCTTGTGTAGGTTACTGTAACCTTAGAACCTGGTGCGCCTTGCAACAAATCTCCTGCATTTTCTTTAAAATCAGCTACGATAATATCTTCTACTTTAATAATTTCATCACCAGCTTTTAGACCAGCTACATCCGCAGGGTAGTCTTTATAGGGTTCCATCACCACCAATTTATCTTCTAGTGTTTTTACAGTGGCCCCTATACCAATATAATCTCCCGTATTGTTTATCCTTGAGGCCTCAACATCTTGTTCATTAAAATACACGGTATAAGGGTCTAGATCACTCAACATATTTTTAATAGCCGTATCCATGAGTTGACCGGGATTAGTATCATCAACATAATTCATGTTGAGCTCTTTAAATAAAGTTGTGAAAATTTCAATTTGTTTTGCAATTTCAAAAAAATCACTTTTAAAGGCTGTACCAGTAATTAAAAGTAATACGGCTAAACTTGGAATTAATACTTTTTTCTTGAGTATGTTTTTCATGCTAATCTTCTTTAGAAGTCACTTTATTAACAAACTTTTTAAGCATTTGTTTCATCGCTGTTTCAGTTTGAATATAAGATGGTTTTTCATTACCAATGTACAAAATCATAAACGCAAATTGTGTTGTAATGTTGTTAAAATAACCGCCCTTGTTTAACCGGTATGCTTCTCGTATTAAGCGTTTAATACGATTTCTGTCTACGGCAGTTTTAAATTTTCGCTTTCCTACAGACACACCAACTTTGACTTTAACAGGTGCTTCAAATGTGGTTTCTAAAAACACTAAACGCAATGGAAACACAGTAATAGCACTCCCCTCATTGAATAATTGGGTGATGCATTTTTCACTTTTTAGTTTTTCGTTTTTAGGAATTGACATTTAGCACCAGCATTTGTAACGGTAAAAATAGTGATTACTTTTAATTATATAGCCTTGAACTGGCCATGATAAATATCATATTAATTAGCCCCAATTATATCTAATTTAACATAATCTAACAATAAATTCTTTAATCGTGGGCCATTTAAGCGTAACCAAACTAAGTAGCAATACAAATAAAGCAGATTATATTTTCCAATTGCTAAGAGATATTGAAGCTCTAGATTTAATGATTGAACAAAATTTAATTGAAAAGACACCAATACGAATCGGTGCTGAACAAGAATTTTGCATTGTAGATTCTGCTTTTAAACCAGCAAATAAGGCAATAGAATTATTGAAAGCAATTGATGATGAACATTTTACTACCGAAATAGGAAATTTTAATCTTGAAATTAATCTAGATCCGTTAGAATTGAAAGAAAATTGTTTCTCAAATCTGCATAAACAATTGCGATTACTTCTAGATAAATCAAAATTAGAAGCAGATAAGTTGAATGTGAAAATCATTCTTACTGGGATTTTACCAACACTAACAAGTCGTCATATAGATATTAATAATATGACACCTAAACAACGTTATTTTGTTTTAAATGAAGCTATAAAAGAATCCAGGAAAGAAGATTTTGAAATTCACATTAAGGGCGTAGATGAACTTAATTTAAGGCATGATTCCGTGATGCTTGAAGGTTGCAATACGAGTTTTCAAATGCACCTTCAAATTAATCCCGATAATTTTGTTGATAGCTATAATTGGGCTCAGGCTATTTCAGGGCCAATTCTAAGCGCATGTACAAACTCTCCTTTTCTATTTGGAAAAGAACTGTGGAGCGAAACAAGAATTGCTCTATTTACCCAAAGCGTAGATACGCGTGCTAATTCTTTTATGCTGAATGAAAAGCAGTCACGAGTGAGTTTTGGTAGTGATTGGACACAAGGATCTGTTACTGATATTTTTAAAGATAATGTTTCTAGATTTAGAAGCTTGCTAACCTCAGGAACTATTACGGATAGTGTAGACCAGTTGAATCGTGGTGAAATACCGAAACTAAAAGCACTTCAATTGCATAATGGTACTGTATATAGATGGAATAGAGCCTGTTATGGTGTTGGGGATGGTAAGCCACATTTAAGAATTGAAAACAGATATATTGCTGCAGGACCTACAGCTACAGATCAAATTGCAAATATGATGTTTTGGGTTGGTGTTATGCTGGGAAGATCAAAGCAATACGAAAAGATTCATAAAGTAATGGCCTTTAAAGATGCTAAACACAATTTTTTTAGTGCCGCAAGATACGGTATGGCGGCTCAATTTTATTGGAACAATCAATTAGTCTCAAGCCAAGATTTAATTTTGAACGAATTTATTCCAATGGCATATAAAGGCCTATATAGCGCAGGTATTTCGTCAAAAGATGCCGAGTATTATTTAGAAATCATAAGAAAACGGGTGACATCTAATACGGGTTCACAATGGATGGTAAAAAGTTTTAGAAACTTATTAAAATCAAAAAAAACGTATGACGCTATGCAGACCATTACTTCAAAGCTGTATGAAAAGCAATCTAAAGATTATCCGGTGTCCTCTTGGCGAGTTTTGGATTCAAATACGCCTCAAGATTTTAACGAGCAACGACAGGTAATTCACAACATGAGCACAGATATTTTTTCGGTAGATGAATATGACAGCCTAGAGCTTGTTCTAAGTATTATGAGGTGGAAAAATATTAACCATATGCCAGTAATAAACGACGATAAAAAACTAGTAGGCCTCTTATCGAGACGAGATGTTGATTTATTAATAAATGATCTTAAAAAATTAAAGCAAAGCGTGAAAAACACTATGGTTACCAATGTTTTCACTGCCAGTCAATTTGACACTTTAGAACAGGCAAAAACAAAAATGATTACGCATAAAATTAGCTGCTTACCAGTAGTTGAAAACGATAAATTAATTGGTATAATAACAACAAATGATTACTAAAGACAAGACAACGGTATACAGTAAACCGTTAAAGGAATCTATAGCAATAGACAGAATGATGTTTAAATTTGAGGGAAACGACAGCGCTCCGACTATGGTGTTTTTTGGAGGTGTTCATGGTAATGAAACCGCAGGTGTTTTTGCGCTTAGAGAAGCACTAGGTCAAATTGAGCAGGATAAAATTGCTATACATGGTTCGATTTATGCTATCGCTGGAAATTTAAAAGCACTGGAAAAAGGTCAGCGGTTTATAGATACAGATCTTAACAGGATGTGGACTTTACATCAAATAAACGCATTAAAACAAAAGACAACATTAAATGTTGAAGAACAAGAACAACTGGAAATCTATAGGCTCCTTGAAGATATTCTAAGTTCAAAAGAAGGGCCTGTTTATTTTACTGATTTGCATACAACCTCAAGCAAAACACTTCCTTTTATTACCATTAATGACGCTATGATTAACAGGAAATTTTCACTTATGTTTCCTGTTCCAATTGTGCTCGGAATTGAGGAATATTTAGAAGGCCCTTTGTTAAGCTATATTAATGAGCTGGGTTATGTATCTCTTGGGTTTGAATCTGGTCAACATTATCAAAAAAATGCTGTACTCAATAGTATTGCTTTCATTAATTTAGCACTTGTTTTTAGCGGAATAGTCAAACAAGATGATGTGCCAGATTATGAAAAATACAAAGACTATTTAACTAAACAATCTAAAAACATAAGTAATATTTTTGAAGTTATTTATTTGCATAATCTTGAAGAAAATGAATCTTTTGAAATGCAATTGGGCTACAAAAGCTTTGAACCTATAAAAAAGGGAAATGTATTAGCGCTTAGCAATAATAAAGAAATTGCATCAAAATATAACGCTCGTATATTTATGCCTTTGTACCAAAAAAAAGGAAAAGAAGGGTTTTTTATTATTAGAAAAATAAATCCGTTCTTTCTTAAACTGTCACAAGTTCTAAGACATTGTAATGCTGAAAATTTTCTAACTGTTTTTCCCGGAATCACTTGGAACGATACCAATCAAAATACTTTAAAAGTGAATACTGTTATTGCAAAGTATTTTGCAAAACCAATCTTTCACTTATTGGGTTACAGAAGCAAGCGAGTGAATCAAAACTATTTGATATTAAACAATAGAGAAAAAGTTTCCAGAACTCAAATTTATAAAAATGAGTTTTGGAATAAGTGATATCGTGTTTAATCGTTGGTTTGAATCAGCTCCCCTGTAGAACCCAAGCCCAAGGTGTTGTTGCTAGCATTAATATCAGCCATCATTCCTTTTGGGTCAATGGTAACCTTTTTCACCTTAGATTTTGATTGATCAACTGGAAAATTATAATTTGGACTTGCCCAGGCCCAGTCATCAAGTACAATAACATTGTCAGCTAAAGGCTTTTCTCCACGCATCATTTCTAGAGGCACATAAAATTGAGATGTTGTACCATCTTCATATTCAACTTCAATATCAAGAGGCATAGGCATAATTCCAATACGTTTTAGCGTTACAATAGCTTCCTTATCTTTTTGTTCAATATTATTAACGCCGTAATCTATAGTGTTTGTGGTTTGCGCAAAATCCATGAGATACCAGTTTAATTGTAATCCAGAAACTTTTTCAGCCGTACGAATAACATCTAAAGGTTTAGGGTGTTTAAAAGCATAATCTTTAAAGTATTTTTTGATTGTTTTTTTAAGGTTATCTTCACCAATAACATATCCTAATTGTGCTAAGAATACTGCGCCTTTACTATAGGCTGCGGCACCATAAGCGGAATTATATTCGTAACGATCGGCATGGGTTGTTAATGGTTGTTCTTTTCCGGAGAGGGCTAATCTAAGATAGCCTTTATACGATCCGGAAGCGGGATTTGCGCGATTCATTTCTAGAACATCATTCATGGCTCTAGAGCTGATATAACTGGTAAACCCTTCATCCATCCACTCATGTTTAGATTCATTGGTAGCCAATAAAAATTGGAACCAAGTGTGTGCCAATTCATGTGCGGTAACGCCCACTAAGCTCATTAATTTTCTATTTCCTGTAATTAAAGTTAACATACCATATTCCATACCGCCATCACCACCTTGAATCACTGAATATTGTTCGTAAGGGTATTTACCAACATGCTCACTAAAATATTGCATTAGTTTCAC
>JAGSHF010000174.1 GCA_023954685.1 Flavobacteriaceae bacterium
AGAAAAACGAAAAACGCAACGTATTGTAACCTGGTCAATCGTTGGTGTTTTACTATTTATTATTTACCTGGCATACAGCTTATTTAAACGCAATACCTATATTAAAAAAACAAATACAATTATTGAAGCTGAAAAACAGCGATCCGATGATTTATTGCTTAATATTTTACCAGAAGAAACTGCTAAAGAACTTAAAGACAAGGGTAGAGTGGAAGCACGGCGGTTTGAAGCTGCAACGATATTGTTTTCAGATTTTAAAGGGTTTACACATTATGCCGAAAATCTATCACCTGAAGTTTTAGTAAAAACTATAGATCATTATTTTTCAGCTTTTGACTTAATTATGGAAAAGCATGGTCTCGAGAAAATAAAAACGGTGGGGGATGCTTATATGGCAGCTGGAGGCTTACCTTTTGAAACCGAAGATCACGCACATAAAATGATATTAGCCGCTCGAGAGATGGCTGACTTTGTGGCTAAGGCCAAAGAAGATGATAAAACTACGGCTCAGTTTGATATTAGAATTGGTATTAATACAGGACCAGTGGTTGCCGGTGTTGTAGGTACAAAAAAATTCGCCTATGATATTTGGGGCGATGCTGTAAATATTGCGTCACGTATGGAAAGCAACTCTAATCCTGGACGCATCAATATTTCTGAAATGACCTATAATATTGTGAAATCACAATTTGATTGTGAATACCGTGGCGAAATTGCTGTAAAAAACAGAGGGCAAATGAAAATGTATTTTGTACAAGCCTAGACTAGCCCAAGGTAATACCGCTAGTTACGTTTACAGGATCAACAACCATTTAATTATACCATAATGTTCTGCCGTTTATTTGTGGTGTAGAAATCATAATATAATTTTAATGCAAATACGCTATATCTGTTTACTAAATTTGGTGGACAAATACCTGTAATTGATACCGCAGCTTTTACTGATTTTAAAAAATAGGAGCTGGACGATTGTACTATTTTACAAAAATGTTACATGGATGTGTAATAATTATTCATTTATACCACAAACTAATAAAACGAACACGATTGAGTAGCGATTTTTATAAAACATCCATTTTACCGTTTGCGGGAATAATCATAAAATTATGTAGAGCTTATACAAACTCACAAGAAGACTTTGACGATTATTACCAAGAAGTGTGTTTACAAATATGGAGAAGTAAAGACAACTTTCGCGAAGAATCAAAATGGAGCACTTGGGTCTACAGAATTTCATTAAACGTTTGTTTAACCTTACTAAAGAAAAAGAAAAATAATGTTCAGCATTTTGTTTCTGATTCTATAACTGTTGAAGAGACTGAAGATAATTTTGCATTTTCAAACGAATCTCTAAATCTGTTATATGACGCCATTCGAAAACTATCAGAAATTGATAGGGCCATTATTATGCTGTATTTAGAAGAAAAATCTTATAAGGAAATTGCTGAAATTATTGGGACAAACCCTAATAATATTGGTGTGCGCATTAAAAGAATTAAAATTAGATTAAAAAAAATATTAGATGGAAAAGTCAATTGAAAACATTTGGAAAGATGGTTTTCTTGAAAGCGACGCCTTAGTGGCTCCAAAAGTAAACAACCTTTACAACCAAAAATCAATTCATATTATTGATAAGTTCAAAAGAATGTTTAAAATCAATTTGATTGCAATTGTAGCATTCTCATTTGCTTTCTTAATAGTCTCATTTTTTGTAGGCATACCCATAACTGGTATAATCTTTTTTATTACACTTTCTGTTCTTGTTATTATTAATAAGCGGTTATTAAGTGATTTGCATAAACTAGATATGGGTGTAAGCAGTTATCAATATTTAAAGGCATTTAATCAATGGATACAAAAGCAAGTTGCTATCAATGAGAAAATTTCAAGATTTTTGTACCCCATTATATTTTTATCAATGCTTTTAGGCTTTTGGTTTAAAGATGCAGAGGGTATTCCTTTAGGTGAAAGGCTTGTAAGTGAAATTCTTTTTGGTTTTCCGGATACGTATCTCATATTTGGAGTTCCAGTAATAGGAATTGTTATAGCATTAGTCATAATTGGTTTATTAGCCCTTTTTGGAGGGCGAATTTATAAATGGGATTTAAACCTTGTTTATGGAAGCGTATTTAAAAAACTAAAAGAATTAATGACAGATATAGAAAGTTTAAGGAGTTAAACATCTATTAAAGCATTTAAATACGGGACTTTTAAAAAAAAAATACGTTTTACATGTAATAATTTTTAATACTGACCACTAACCAAGAAAACAATAAAAATTATGACACTAAAAAACACCCTTAACCTTTTTGAAAGTTTAATTACTAAAACAACTAAAACATCTGAAATTAAGATTTACGAGAAATTTATTTATACGCTCACAGAATTGGACCATAGAGCATTTTCAAAAGCGGAAATTCAATCTATAGAAGCAGCATTAGATGGTTTACAATTAGAATCAAATCCTGACAACAGAAAAAAATTCTTCAAAAAATCACTTAGTAAATTTGAAACCTATTTAAAGGATACTTTCGATCTAACGAACAAAGGCTATTACACTCAATTATACGGTGGTTTAGGATTATCATTTGGTATCATGTTTGGCGTTGCTATTTTTTCCAATCTGGGTTCTTTAGGCATTTCACTGGGTTTAATAGGAGGAATGGTAGTAGGTTCAATTATGGGTCGTCATAAAGATGCTCAAGTTAAAGCAGCTGGAAACATGCTATAATAAGCATACAAGCCAAACATTTTCTTACCGTGATTAGTAGCGCTATTTTTTAACTGCCATTGCTAATGAAATTTGCGATGAATAGTGACTTGCCAACTTCAGCACCCCGGTAAACACCAATAATAACATTAATTTTTTAAAAAATTTAAATGCCGAATAATTTTCGGTAACATAAAAACAGCCCAAAATGAAAACAATAATAGTATTTGCAATGGTATTTATAATGTCAATAGTAAGTGCATTATCTCAAGATATATCAGGAGATTTGAACGGAGACGCCAAAAGAGGAGAGAAATTAATCACCTCCGTTTTAAAATAGATCAAGAGGATTTTAAATATTCAAGCATAATGAGCGTACCAACTTATAGAGATGCTGAGATTAAACCTTCAACTGCAGCGTTTACAAAAGAAAAACTCAAAAATGATGGCTCTAATGTGGGAATGGCTACCTAGGCGTTTTTAAAAAGAATTAAAAATCAATTCAAATTTTGAAAACATTATTTTCATTAAAACTGATGGATTGATTTATTTAAATCTATGACGCTGTTCGGCGGTTGAAGAAGCGTTTAGTAATTGGTTAAGGGTTTTTATACTATTAAAATTACGGGTAATTTCTTCAGATATAGCCAGCCCAGAAATGCCTGTTTCTAAAATTTCTGTGACATCTCCGGTGGTAATGCCACCAACACCAATAATAGGAATTGGAGTCTTCAAAACATCTAATATTGCAGCATAGCCTTTTAAACCTAAAACGGGGCTTAAATTGGCCTTGGTTGTTGATGCCCTAAAAGGGCCTAGACTAATAACATCAATGGATTTATCGAGTAATAATTCGCATTCCTGCATGGTATTTGCCGTACCACCAATCATTTGCCACGTGTATAACTCTTTTCTTGCAACAGTAGGGCAGACGTCGGTTTGTCCTAAATGAACACCATCCGCTTTAATGGCTTTTGCAATTTTATAATGATCATTAATTATTAGGCGTGTTTGAAAATGAGAAGTAATGTTTCTGGCTTCTGTAGCTATTTTTAATAGTTTCTTTTCTGAAAGGCCTTTTAAACGCAATTGCACCAATTCAGCTCCAGCCGTACAGGCATTCTGTATGTTTTCTAGATGTTCCTTTGGTGAGTTTCCTTGAGATATATAATGTAGTTTGGGTATAATCATGGCTTCATTTTATGACTTAATCAAAGTGTGCTTTCATCTTTTTAAAATTCAATATAGGTGTATTGCTATTCCAAATACCCCCTAAAACACCAACGCCATGATATCCTAAGGCCTCAAATGCAGATACATTATCTCCTGTAACGCCACCCATGCCAATGATTGTTTTATCAATAAGATTGACATCAAACCCACGCCCTTGATCGTCTTTTTTCGATACTGATGAAAACACAGGGCTTAGCAAATGATAATCAAATTCAAAATCACAATCTTCTAAATCTTTAGGTTCATGAAATGATGAACTTATGGTTTTACCATACATGTTAAGTCCTTTAAAATACTGACCAGGGTTATCTATATGATCGATGCGTTGTTGTTCTTGAAAATGAATCCCTTTAATATTGAAAGCATTGATTAACTCATGATGGTAATGCACAACGATACGGTGGTGATACTGTTGGTCTATTTGGTTTAAATAGGCAACATGTGCATCATAATCTTTATGTGGTTTTCTAAAATGATAGTACGTCAATCCCGCTTCAAATAACTCATGAAGCAGTGCCATTTCATTTGGAACATCATTTTCAGGTGCTATAACAACGATCATTGTTTTAAATATTTTCCAAAGATACTTTAGATAATTGTACAATAAAAAGATCCAAAGGAGAATCAAATATTAAAAGTGTACTCTATTGTACGGTGTTATGTCACTTGAGATTTATTCTGGCGATAATGTATACTTAAGTTTTCGTGAATCGCCTGTGTATATTTGTTAAAACCTGAATAGATATTGAGATTACACACATTCAAATTATAGAAGATCCTTTTATTAATCTAATTTATTATAATTTTTTGTGTTTTAATAGCACTTCCATTTGATAATTGTACTATATAAATTCCGCTACTTAGAGTGTTCACATTAACAGTATTTATGAGATTTGAACTATCAAGAGTTTTATTATTTACCAACCTACCATGGATATCATAAATATTCACATTGTTATATTCTGATAATTGACCTTTTATTATAATTTCACTTCTAGCATTATTTGAGTAAATTAAAATGTCATCTATCCCAAAAACTGGCGCCGATAATGTTTCATTAGAATACCTTAAAAAGAAACGGCCAGTACCTACTAAATCTATAGTTGGCGTAAATACATAATCTGAATCATTTAAAAGTGTTAATGTATTTAATAGTGTATCTTCAAGATATACATTCACATTATTTGATAATGTAGAATTTTCTCCAATACTTATTGTTAAAGATGTTCCTTCTTGTGCTTTTACGCCTAACGGAATGACAACATCATTAAAATCAATATATGGCAACGCTTGAATTGCAAAATCTAAACCTTGATGGTCTTCAACAAGATGTGTAAAGATTAAAAAATCATCTGCCACACCACCATAAACACTCGCATCAAATCCTTTATCTAAACCTCTTGTTGTACCTTCAATAAAATAAATTCGTGTACTATAACTTTTAGTATTGTTTGATAACGACAGTTCACTAACTACGGAAAGTGCCTCGTCTTGTGATTTTCCAGCAATAAAAGTGTCTCCTAAAATAAAGTCGTCACTTGCTCCGGTAGTTCTCATTGCTGGCGTAAACTCTAAATCATAAAGTGGTGCATTGGTAGGATTAGCACTAACAAAAAATCCTTGACCTGGAGCGATAAGAGAGGAAGGTGTTGTGGTCGCTAAATTATAAATAGTCCAGCCATCTTGTGCACTACCATCATATCCATAAATAGCCGCGGTATCAGTATTCATTAAGTCCAAATTTGTTATACCCGGACTCACTTCATGGTTAAGAAAAGCCTGAACATTTAAATAACTGGGATATGGATTACCAACAAGATTCCATTGAGCTCCCGTTGCCCCGGAATTAATGATGTTATGACTAACAACGTCATTATTAACTGTTCCCGTAAAGGTAAATGTATCATTATCACTTGATGCTGCTCTATAGCCAACACCTGGCGCAAGTATTTCTGCAGCTTCTGCTGGAACGTTTATATCCCATGTTAAGTAACTACCCGTAGTTTTATCAAAAGGACCAAATAACTTTTCAGTAGTATTTGATGGATTAGAAAAAAGGTTAGGGTTATTACTTACAAAATCTTCAAAAGATTCACCTAGAACTGGCGAGGATATCAAGTCATTACTTCCAGTCTCACCAGAACCATTAATATTAACATGGCGCTCGTAATTAATTGTACCAGTAAAAGATCCATGAACAATTAAACTCGAATATAATTGAGATGTTGATTTTAACGTCAAGGTCTCTGCTGATAATGTTACACTAGGATCTACAGTTAATGCTGCACCAGCTTCGATTATTACAACCTCACTTATCGTATTACTAGAAATTTCAGCGGCACCAGCTTCTACTATAATAGTATCGTTATAACTAGACTCATTATTAGGATCACTCGGCAACCAAACATTGTCATTAAAGATGTATGCTTTTACAGGGTCTTCAGTAATGACTAAGAATTGATTTATAGCAGGATTCAAAATCTCATTTACAATACCTGAAGGCCAACGAACAACGACTTTATCTACTTGCGTGCTTACTCCAATTCCGAAATGCTGTGTAAATGAATTTACCAAACCATAGCCTTCTCCAGAGCGAACATCCCTTATTTGTATCCCCCAAGAACCATGTAGTTCCACTCGGGCACCAATACCATTGATATTACTCTCGGTGCCTTTTAATTGAATATTAAGAAAATTGTTTGAGTTGCCTTGATTTAGCCAAATTCTATCTTTTTTAGTTGGACTTGGATCATTTAAATTGAATCCATATCCCGCATAAATATCCAAGAAACCATCATGATTGATATCTCCTACAGAGAAAGAATGAATTTGATCGGAGTTAAACGGATTTAAAGCATTCTGAAAAGTACCATCCCCATTATTATAGAATATATAATGTTCGTTTCCTGATACCATTAAATCTATATAGCCGTCATTATTGAAATCTTTAAAAAACCCTTGAATACCAAAAAAATC
>JAGSHF010000153.1 GCA_023954685.1 Flavobacteriaceae bacterium
AATGACTAATAAGGCCATAAATGATAAAGTCATATATGGTGCATGTAAAGCGCTCCCTAACTGTTTTGCCATTTCATCTAGCTTAGCGTATTGCGCGCCTACAGTTTCTCCATCTTTATCACTTATAATTCCAGCTACAGGAAGCGAAAGTACCTGTTGATTTGAATTGGAGATCGCCGAGATACCTCCTTTTTGATCAATTAATAAATTCACCGCTTTACATATGGCATCATCATTTACTCCTACAACGATTATATTATGAGAATCATGTGCTACCGATGAAGCTATAGCACCTTCTTTCAAGCCGAAATTTTTTATAAAAGCTATTGCAGGTTTTTCTTCTTGATAACGATTAACTACGGCAATTTTTAAAATATCATTTTCGGTATTAGAAACCAAATTTCCGTTTTCAATTAAAGTTTCTGATACTAATGTATTGGTGACTAATTGACCTTCTAACGCTTCAATTACTCTTATGTGTTTAGCATGAGATTCAACTTTAAAGTCTTCTATTCGTTTTTTACCAATATTAAAATTATTTAAATTTTGGAACTCAACAGCATCAATATTAGTTTGTCCATTATCAAAAACCAATTCACCATCTATATAGGTTTGTAACGTATTAAAGTTTTTTAAATCTTCAACAATGATAAAATCTGCTGGGTCGCCAATATTTAATACACCAACATCCAAATTATAATGGTTTACCGGGTTGATACAGGCCACTTGTAACACCTTAAATACTTCTACACCTTTAGCTACAGCTCGTGCGCAAATGTTATTGATGTGATTTATCATCAAATCATCAGGATGTTTATCATCACTACAAAACATCATATTTTCAAAGTGTTCAGGCAATAAGTCTGCAAGGGCTTCAAAATTCTTTGCTGCACTGCCCTCTCTAATTAGAACTTGCATTCCTTTTTGCAGCTTCTCTAGAGCTTCTTCATACCCAAAACATTCATGATCTGTGGAAATTCCAGCGCCTATATATTTTGTTAAATCCTCACCTCGTAATCCCGGCGCATGACCATCTATGGGTTTACCATAATGCTTTGCCCAGGCTATTTTTTTTAAAACGTCGTCATCGTCATATATCACACCCGGATAATTCATCATTTCGGCCAAATATTTAATATTAGGACTAGCCATCAATAACTTAATATCTTCTGAATTTATTACTGCTCCCGCAGATTCAAAACTGGTAGCTGGTACGCAAGAAGGTGCTCCAAAGTTAAATTTAAACGGAACTTTATTACCATTATTAATCATGAATTCTACGCCTTTAACACCCAATATGTTAGCTATTTCATGAGGGTCTGATACGGTGGCAATAGTACCATGCTTAACCGCCAAACGGGCAAATTCTGATGGCATAAGCATTGAGCTTTCAATATGAATATGTGCATCAATAAACCCAGGTAAAATATAGTGATTGACATTATGAGTTGTTTCTTCAATAGAGACTATCTTCCCGTCAAGAACTAACAGTTCCCCACGATAAACTCTTTTGTTTTTAATATCTACAATTTTACCTTGAACAACCATCTATTTTAGTTCTATTTTCAATCTGTATTCCGACGCATTGTTTGAAACAAATCTGTTATCGCCACGATGATTTACGATCCAAATAATATCCTTTCCTGAACACAACAACCAGGTGCTTTCCTTATCTAATAAGGAAAATCGCTCATCTTTAAAATATTTACTTAGTTTCTTTTTTCCTGTCATTCCTGAAGGATAGAAATAATCTCCTTTCTCCCATTTCCGCAAGGTCAATGGGAATTTTAGTTTTGCTAAATCTAAAAAAATTAAATTCTTGCCCTTTTCAAAATCAGAATAGCCTTTTATAAAAACCAAACGTCCTAAAGAAATTGAAATTTCCTTGTCGCTTTCTTGAATTTCAATTGAATCACGCTCCGTTTTAATTTTTTTAGATAATAAAAGATGTTTTCTGTCTTTAATCAGTCGATGTGTTCTAGATAATATATATTTCCCCGATTGCGCTTCTAAAAGACCTACAACATCATGCCATTCAGTAAAACCATAATTTTTTAAAAGTTCATATAAATATGCCGGCGAGTTATTTAATTTCTCTATTTCGTCAATACTTAATTTAAGATTTCCATCATCTCTCTTACTTATGATTTGACTAGAAACCTCCTTAATTCGATCTTCAATAATGGATCTAGAATCTTTTAAATGTTCAATAGATTTCTCAAAGTTTTGAAGCAACTGTGGATTAATTCCCTTTAATATAGGAATTACTTCATGACGTAATTTATTTCTTAAATACTTTGTAGAAGCATTACTAGCATCCTCTCGCCATGCCATATTCTGTTTTTTTGCAAATGCTTCCAAAACTTGCCTCTGAAAAACCAACAAAGGCCTCACAATATGATTATTAATTTGAGGGATGCCTATTAATCCATCCAAACCGGTACCTCTAGAAAGATTGATTAAAAAGGTTTCTAAGTTGTCATCAGTGTGGTGGGCCGTTAACACATAATTAAAATTCAATTGAGTTTTCAACTTTTCAAACCAATTATAGCGCAATTCTCTTGCGGCCATTTGTGTACTCAACTTATGTGTTTTAGCATAGTTTTCAGTATCAAAATTCTCAATAAATACCTCGACATTCAAAGTTTTAGCAAGTTGCATCACAAAATTTTCATCACCATCACTTTCAGTTCCTCTTAGGTTAAAATTACAATGAGCTAAGGCGAAGTTGAATTTTGATTTCTTGCACAAATAGGCCAACACCACACTATCCAAACCTCCTGATATGGCAATTAGTAGCCTACCCTCTCTTAAGAAAGGGAGATTTTGATCAATATGATTTTGAAACTTTTCTAACAAATTATTAGATGCCTAATTTTTGGCAATAATATAATAATTCAAATATAACAACTTTTGCCTTTTGCGTAATCACGATTCTTCTATTAACTCTCTAGAACTTCACGCATCGCTTTTGCTTTTACTAGACACTCTTCATATTCTTTTACAGGTTCGCTTTTTGCTGTAATAGCACCTCCAACCGAATAGGATACGTATTGTTTTTCGGCATTATATAAGATACTTCTTATCACTACATTAAAATCGAAATCACCTTCAGGGGAAAAATAACCAACCGCACCAGAATAAAGTCCTCTTTTGGTTGTTTCCAAATTTTCAATAATACGCATTGCTGATATTTTAGGCGCACCTGTCATGCTTCCCATTGGGAACGTAGATCTGATAATATCTACTGGAGAAACATTTGCATTTACTTTTGATTCAACTGTAGAAATCAATTGATGTACTTGGTCAAAAGTATATATTTTACAAAGTTCCTTAACTACAACACTTCCTTTTATCGCCGTCTTAGAAAGGTCATTCCTTACCAGATCTACAATCATAATATTTTCACTGCGCTCTTTAGGATCGTTTTCCAATTTTTCAATTAATAGCAAATCCTCTTCTCTGTTACTAGATCGTTTCGCTGTGCCTTTAATAGGTTGAGAGATAACTGTATGGCCTGATTTTTTAATATAGCGCTCTGGTGATGCAGAAATCAAGTATTTCTGATGAAGTTTTAAAAATGTAGCGAATGGTGGATTTGAAATAGCATTGAGCTTATTATAGGTTTCAATTGGGTTGATTGTAGTCTTTTCAGCGTAAAATTCTTGACAAAAACTAGCTTCGTATATGTCCCCTCTTTGAATATGATTGAGTATTGCGTTTACCTTTTCAAAATATTCATCTTTATGAATTCTAAGACGAATTTTTATATCATCTGACCGTTCGTTAATTTGTGACGCTTCCTTAATTTGAGTAATCGCATTTAAATCGTCGTCAAATTCGTCATCTACCAATTGTAAATACTGCATTTCAACAGTATCTCCTTTTAGTAAAAATAGCTTTTGAGGCTGAAAAAAATAAAGATCTGGAAACTCAAGTCCGTCAAAATTATTTGAGTTTAAATCTTCTATGTCATTCTTTAAATCATAAGTCAGGTAACCAAAAATCCAATCTTTCGTAGTATGCTGATATTCCTTTAGCTTATCAAATGCATGTGATTGATCTGTTTTGATACTGGTAAACTCATCAATTGCCAATATTGCATCATATTGCAATTCGCTATGACTGTAATCATTTGAGTCTAGCCAGACAGCGGCCTCAAACTGTTGACTCCACATCAAAAGTTGTTGCTTAAACTTATTTGGATTAACGATGTGTTGCGTTTGTTTTGTGCGCAAGATTATAATGCATTTGTTTGGTCTACAAAGTTAATCAGTTCTATTTTATAAATAACTACTTTAATATAGAATACCTTACCTTTGTTCCTTAATTTTTTAGCGTGAACTTTACCGACTTAAATTTAACAACACCTTTGCAAAATGCTATTGCCGATTTGGGCTTTGAGCGACCAACACCAATTCAAGAACAATCTTTTAATGTCATTGCCGCAGGAAAAGATGTGATCGGAATAGCGCAAACTGGAACGGGTAAAACTTTTGCTTACGGCTTACCTATTTTAAAAAATTTGGCTTATAACACACAAGACAATCCTCGAGTATTGGTTTTAGTTCCTACGCGAGAACTCGTTGTGCAGGTGGTTGAGGAGTTTGAAAAAATAGCTAAATATTCTAATGTTAGAATTCTTGGGGTCTATGGTGGAACCAATATTAATACTCAAAAACAAGCTATCGCTGACGGCTTAGATATTTTGATTGCAACCCCTGGGCGATTATATGATTTAGCTTTAACACATGTACTGCAATTAAAATCTATTCAAAAGCTGGTGATCGATGAAGTAGATGTGATGCTGGATTTAGGTTTTAGGCATCAACTTTTAAATATTTTTGATTTATTGCCTGAACGACGTCAAAACATAATGTTTTCTGCAACAATGACAAAAGACGTTGATGATATCATAACAGAATTTTTCATAAAACCTGAACGCATTTCTATTGCTGTATCTGGTACGCCATTAGAAAACATTACACAAGAGCGTTTTGATGTTCCTAATTTCTATACCAAAGTAAATTTAATTAATCATTTGTTACGAGACAAAGAGACTTATAACCGCGTCTTGGTTTTTGTGGCATATAAACGAATGGCAGATCGTTTATTCGAGCAATTGGAAGAATTCTTTCATGGTGAATGCTGTGTCATCCATTCTAACAAAACTCAAAACTACAGATTACGTAGTATTGAACAGTTTAAACAAGGTGAAAATAGGATTTTAGTAGCTACAGATGTAATGGCCCGTGGCTTAGATATCGACAATGTCTCTCATGTTATAAATTTTGATACGCCTGACTATCCAGAAAATTACATGCACCGCATTGGGAGAACAGGACGTGCTGAACGCAAAGGACATGCCCTATTATTAAGTACTGAAAAAGAATTAGACGCTTTAGAAAATATTGAAGGGTTAATGCAAATGGAGATTCCGTTGCTACAAATTCCTGAATCGGTTGAAATTTCAACAGAACGTATTGAAGAAGAACGTCCGCAATTAAAAGAGCGTCACAACCCATTGAAAGTTAAAAATAAGGGTGATGCTTATCAAGAGAAATCAGAGAAAAACTCAAAAGAAAATTTAGGAGGCTCATATAAATTCAAGATTGCAAAAAAATATAAAAAACCTAAAACTAAAGGAGATAAAAACTACAATAAGCGTAACAAGAATAAAAAACGTTAAATCATTCTACGAATAAGTTTTTAGAATCTAATCATACCTCAATCCAACAGGAGTTCATTATCAATGTTTAAGGTGTCAATAAAATTAATGGCATTATTTATATCCGCGTGTAAAAATCTATCTTCTTTAACGATACTCACCTCTGATCTGAAAGTAGAAACAAAATGCTCCAAGTAATTAGATGTTTTTAATGGTGTTCTAAAATGTAAAGCTTGAGAAGCATTCAATAATTCAATCGCCAAAATGCGTTCAACATTATTTACAATTTGAAATGCTTGAGTGGCTGCATTTGCGCCCATGCTCACATGATCTTCTTGTCCGTTTGAAGAGACTATAGAATCTATACTTGCCGGTGTAGCAAGCTGTTTATTAGCACTTACAATACTTGCCGCTGTGTACTGTGGTATCATAAAACCCGAGTTCAACCCAGGATTATCTACTAAGAAATTAGGGAGTTCTCGAGAACCAGAAATCAACTGAAAAACTCTTCGCTCTGATATATTCCCTATTTCGGCCATCGCAATTTTTAAATAATCTAATCCTAATGCAAGTGGCTGTCCATGGAAATTACCTCCCGAAATAATCTTATCATCTTCAATAAAGATATTCGGATTATCAGTAACCGCATTTATTTCCGTTACAAATGTTTTAGCCACAAAATTTAAGGTATCCTTAGTTGCGCCATGCACTTGAGGCATGCATCTAAAAGAATACGGATCTTGTACATGCTGTTTTTGTCTAGAAATAATTTCACTTCCTTCTAAGAAATCTTTAATACGCTGAGCTGTTTTAATTTGACCATTATGAGGTCTCACTATATGTACCAGTTCATCAAAAGGTTCTATTCTACCATCAAAAGCGTCCAGTGATATGGCGCCAATTAGATCTGCTAAATATGATAATTTATATGATTTTAAAATAAGGTGAACACCATAAGCACTCATAAACTGGGTGCCATTCAACAAGGCCAATCCTTCTTTAGATTGCATTTTAATTGGTTCCCAATTCAGTTTATCCAAAACAAGAGATGCTTCTTGTTTTTTACCATTATAATAAACCTCTCCTTTTCCTATTAATGGTAATGCCAAATGTGCTAAAGGCGCCAAATCTCCAGAAGCGCCAAGCGATCCTTGTGTATAAACAATTGGGATTACGTCATTATTATAAAAATCAATTAATCGATTAACGGTGGCCAATTGTATACCACTATGCCCATAACTTAAAGATTGAATTTTAAGCAATAACATAAGTTTAATTATTTCTTGAGGCACTTCTTCCCCTGTTCCACAGGCATGAGATAACATTAAATTCTCCTGAAGTTTAGAAAGGTTTTCAGAATTAATTTTCACATTATATAGTGAACCAAAACCTGTATTAATACCATAAATTGGATCCTTATGAGTTTTCATTTTATCATTTAAAAAAGCTCTACACTTTTCTATTTTCAAGACAGATTCCTCAGATAATGCTATGGTTTTGTTTGAGCTAATAATTTGGCTAACAACCTTTAAACTAATTGGCTGAGCGCTTATATAATGTATGGTTTCCATGACTCCTATAAATGTGTTTCAAAAATCAACATTAGATACTTTAAATCCAAATTATTGTTAATTATTATGTGTCTAATTTATAAACTACTATTTTTGATCGCTTTAAAAAATAAAATTTAGCTTTATGAAATCCATCTACAAACTTCTGATAATAACATTGCTAATAAATTCATGCGCTGAACCTGTATCTAAAAATTATGTGGAAATAAATGGAACCATAACAAATTTTAATGGATCCAGTCAAATCACAGTATATAACAGATCTGGTTTTAATAGACAAATTTCTATTAAACA